>JAOZQW010000244.1 GCA_029932015.1 Candidatus Fermentibacteraceae bacterium | reverse complement strand
TCGCACCGATATGCTGAGTAATACCGCCGGACTCAGTCGCAAGGATGTTAGCCGAGCGGATCCTGTCCAGCAGTGCGGTCTTGCCATGATCAACATGTCCCATAACGGTGACTATTGGCGATCTCGATACTTCGGTCCCACCGACACTAACACGACTGCGCTCCATCTCGGAGGCGCCGTATCTGTCCACTACTTCGACATTATAGCCGAATTCGTCAGCTACAAGAGTGACCGTTTCGACATCGAGTCTCTGATTGGCGGTTGCCATGACCCCGAGTTCCATGAACTTCCCGATCACCATATTGAGCGAGATGCCCATAAGCTCCGCAAGTTCCGACGGACTCGTAAAATCAGTTACCCGTATGTTCTTCGAGGCTTCCTCGATATCGGATTCCACCTGAAGCTGGCGCTCATGTTTCTCTTCCCGGTACTTCCGCTTCCTTTTCTTCTTTGAACGGACTTTGCTGGAATCGATCTTGGCAAGTGTATCACGAACTGTTTTAACAGCTTCCGCTGTAACTCTGCTCTTACGTCTTTTCCGCTTGCGGCGCTTCTTCTGCGCTGTCTTGGAGCGAGCCGCCATCTTTTCCTTGTCAAACCGGCTCCTGACCCTGGATATCTGCTCAGGGTCAAGCGAACTCATGTGACTCTTCACGGAGATATCCATCTCCGTAAGAACTTTGAGGAGAGCTTCACTCGACAGGTTCAGATCTCTGGCCAGCTCGTATACCCTCTGTTTATCTACCTTGGTCTCAGCCAAAGCTATCACCTGCTTCCGTCATATAATTCCGCAGTGGCACGGTTACTCCGTATCCACTTCGGCAGGACTTCCAGTGCTCTCCCCAGTATCATCAAGACTGGACTCAAGCAGGGCCGCCGCGGCGGCCTCCTCCTTCATCCTGCGGAATTTATCCTTCTCCTCGTCTACAAATATTCTCTGCTCTTCAAGGAGCCTGGATGCATCCTGATACATCTTGCGGTAGAGTACTGGACCAACTCCGTGTACATCGAGGATGCTCTCCATGGGCCCCCTGAGTATCCTGTCAGCCGAATCAAATCCGGCTCGTGTAAGTCTCTCTGCCAGCTTCTCAGTTATGCCCTGCAATTCACTGATGTCAACGCGAAGCATATCATCCCAGCGCTTCCGTTCCTCCCACCTGGACCTCTCCTCGACCTCGATCCGGCAGCCTGCGAGCTGGCCGGCAAGTCTGACATTGTGACCGCCCTTGCCCTTGGCCCTGCCAATCTCGTCATCCGGTACAGTGGCTATCATGAGGGTCTCGTTCTCGCCTGTCTCCCTGTTGCGGACAGTCATTGTCTCGACCCTGAGAACCGTTGCTGGGAGCAGTGCACTGGTCACCAGAAGATTCCTGTCGATGGTCCATGGGATGATATCTATTCGCTCACCGTTGAGACTCCGCATGACTGACTGAACCCGCATACCCTTCATCCCGACGAAAGTACCAACGGCATCCACCCTTATGTCGTTGCTGGCGACGGCTATCTTCGTCCTGACACCAGCCTCTCTGGCGATTGCCTTAATAACAACAACACCATCATCTATTTCAGGTGCCTCACGTTCGAAGAGCTTCTTCACCAGCAGTGGTGTAGCTCTGGAAAGGATAAGCTGAGGTTCCGTTGAGTCTGGAGGCAGAACTTCGACGAGTATCGGAAGTACAGTATCACCATGTTCAAAACGCTCGCCTCTCGCTCTCTCCTCAGGTGGTATGACTGCCTCGATCTGCCCTGCGACCCTGACTATGACCCTGTTCCTGTATACCTGCTGAATAACACATCTTGGTATCAGCTGACCGATCCTGTCAGAGTACTCCTCGTAAACCTGCTCACGCTCTGCGGAGCGTTCGAGAGAGAGGAATTCCTGGCGAAAGACATTTACAGAGGAACGTCCGAAAGCCTCGAAGTCAATGGGGGTGCCGACCTTGTCTCCGTAATCCGCATTGGAGTTGATTTTGCGTGCTTTTCTCAAAGTTATCTGTAGATGATCGAGGCCAGGCTCGATTTCCCTGACGACAAGTTTGCGGGCCTCCATCCTCACATCACCGGATTTCTGGTCCCAGGCGATCTCGATCTCCTGTGGAGTACCAAATTCCCGCTCGGTCGCCTCAAGAAGGCCGCTTCTCAGCCATTCTATCAGGAGTTCCCTGTTAGCTCCCTTGGTTTCTCTGATAACAGCGGCCAGTGCCTCGATACGATCATAATTGTCCGACACTTTATTCTCCTCGATCTGTGTGTCCAGTACTTTGTGGTCTGTCCTCAAGCACTTCGACCGCTCTGATGATCTTTGATAGCTCAATACGCACTGTATCGTCGAAAAGGAGTGAATCTCCGTCCCGACCGGTCAGTCTGCCTGTATAGGAATCATCCTCAAGCTGAAGAGTGAGTGTTCTGCCTACGGTCCGTTCCCAGTCTACATCAGACTCAAGACGTCTGCCGACACCGGGAGAACTTACTTCAAGCCTGTAACTGTCATTGCCAAGGATCAATTCACCATCAAGAAGGTCTTTTATCCTTCTTGACAATACACCTATCTCCCTGATCGTAACCCTGTCCTTCCTGTCGACAAGAATCCTGAGCATTAGACGCTTGCCAGCTCTCGCGAGGCTCATATCGACAAGGAGCAGACCGGCTTCTCTGACCAGCGGCTCCAACTTCTGCTCGAGCTGAAGTTCCTCCATAGGATACCTCGATATTCCTTCAATAATGCAAAAAAGACGGGTAAGGACCCGCCTCCTGAATCACGAGATCCAAAAGTACTCTAACTGGTAATGAATCTATATCCATGCGGCCCATGTGGCAAGGGCACGCAGGTGCAGTAGGCTAAGTCAGGTCGAAGGCTCCCTATTCCGGCAGATTTCCCATGATGATATCGCTTCTCAGACTTTCAATGAGACCTCGATACTCGAGAGAAACCGCTTCTTCCCTGAATAGCCCACATTCCAGCAGATAAGTGCCCAATGTGTACCTGAGCTGGTCTTCCCCAATGATCTCCGATGCGGCTCTCCTTGCCTCTCTCAGATGCGCTATTGCTGTAAGTGCCTGATCCTGAGTAAAACTAGGATTATCAGTATAGAACGAAATGAAGAAGATGTAATAGAGTGACAGTTCAGTTAGTAAAAGATCACTTCTCGTCGAGTCAGCCTGAATGAGTTCAGAAAGACCAGATACCATGGTTTCGCTTATACTGCCCGGCGCGGTAAGGGGGACTGCACCTGTTGAATCAGTCAAAAGACTGCTCCTTGTGAAGCAGTAAAGAGGCCCCCCCAGACGTCTCCAGCTCTCCTCGAAGAGATGCTGAAGCTCTACGGGAATTCTTTCCAGGTAAGTAGGGCTTACCGACATCATCTGATGTATCGCATGCAGTTTTCTATCCAGAGCCAGCAGATTGACAGCATTCATCAGGAAATGCTTCCGAAGCTTTTCTGTAGCAAGTCGAGAGTCAGAGAGCAGACCGGTCAATTCTTCAAAAGGAGCGATACCAAGAGGCCAGTTAGCGAAGGTGGAAAAGCATGAGAAGACCAGATTCTCATTTGCCCTACTTAGATACTGCACGCCTTCAATATCGCCTTCCTGCGCAAGCAGTACACCGAGGAGGATGTCACGGGTTGGCGTGAGAACGGGCTGCTCTTCGGCAGATTCTCTGATCTCCTGCAGCATACCTTCCCTGTCGCCCGTCTCGAATCTTTCTAGAAGTTCAAGATCACTCGCAAGTTCAGTCAACTGAAGTTCCATACCATCACAGATATCACTCGATAATTCTGAGGTCAGACTGTCACATATGGAAGCAAGTGCTGTCTCAAGACTGTCGGCTGCTTGCGGATCAGAGAGGAAAACAGTCCCCGAATAGAATAACAAGGCATCGATCAGTTTCTCCCTTTTAATATCTGTGCTCGCCTCTAGAATGGGATATTGCAAATCGAGCTTCTGTATCCAGAGAAGGTGGATCGCATCCGGGGTGCTGCAGAAAGGAGCAAGGAGCGTTAATTGCCGGGAATAGGATTCTCTGTTATGAGCATGCAGTCCCCAGGCAGTTCTTATCGATGCAACCGAACTGTCCGGATCTCCAAGGTTAGACCAGGCAAGTGCCAGATTGTTGTGCGTTTCCGCGTAGAAAGGTGCTCTTTCCAT
>JAOZQW010000529.1 GCA_029932015.1 Candidatus Fermentibacteraceae bacterium | reverse complement strand
TCACTACTTCGTCAGCCGGAACGATCAGGACCGTATCCCTGAACGCAAATGGAATATACATGCTCCACTCTGCAAAAAGCGAGTCAAGCAGAGCAGTGGTGAGACTATCGGGAATGCCGTCATGATCAAATGTCAGACACAGGAAGACGTCCGCCTTGGCTGAATCAAAAGAGACACCCGCAGAACTGCTGCCTGAGACAACTTCGCAATAGGCCGGGCTGGAAACGCTATCGCTCAGCCGATTGACTGAGATTGAAGAGAGAACATCGCACTCTTCCTCCGACTCCTCCTCCAGACTGATCTCAGCATCACACTGGCTGACGGAGCTGAATTCATCAGATGCATCCACTTCCAACGAAATGTCACCGTCCCATCCAACTGCATCTGCAGGAAAGGTCTCCCCTGCTGTCCGATCTTCCTCAGATGCTTCATCGATGAGCAACCCTCCAGATGCGCCCGCAGATCCGTATCCCGCAGATGCACCACCTCCAGCTCCGGGAGATGATGCAGTCACTGACTGGGGAGACTCCAATTGCCTCTCCGATGTCTGGTCAGCAGCAGTTTCACTGGATGTCATCGTACCTATATCTGAAATTCCAGCAGAAATTCCATCAGATGATAGAATCACATCAATGCCCGATACACCTCCGATAAGCCCTTCCTGGACGGATGCTTCACCTGGATTATCCATCTGATGTTCAGTATCGGGGGACTCGGTTCCACCAGACGGATATCCTAGCTGGCTTGTGATCTCCTCAATCGATTCAGCCATATAATCATCGACTGTTTCATCCCTGTAATACCGGGAGATGATCTCCTCAGGAACACTCTCAGACGGAATAATCTCTGATTCGGAGAATCGATCAGCGTTTTCGTCCTCCACCACACCAGCAGTACCGATCTCAGTTGACTCATCGCCAGTAGTCGGTGGAGAGCTTTCACTGGAATCCATTGCCTGGAGGATGGCTGGGGCAGCAGTATCAAGTGATGGTCCGTCGAGCAGGACGAGTTTCACTCCAAGGAATACAGCAGCAATTGCTGCAGCAAAGGGAATGACCGTCCTCCAGCGGGACCTCTTTCTCAAACTGTTCCCGATCCTTTTCTCACATGCCCTGAACGACTCTTCGGAAGGATAGCTGAAATTCTCCCGCCAGACTTCCTCGAGTTTCCT
>JAOZQW010000528.1 GCA_029932015.1 Candidatus Fermentibacteraceae bacterium | reverse complement strand
GTGTGAGATATCTTCTGTCAGGCGTTTCACCCTGACCGAAAGGAGTTTCTCATGTGGCATGTGGGTATCGATCTTCACAGACGAGATCTGGTTGTCGCTGCGATCAACGATGACGGTACTGTTCTGGAGCCTGTCCGGCTCCAGAGCAGGGACCGGGATAAGATACTGGAGCATTTCACATCCCTGCAGCCCTTCAGGTGTGTAGTCGAGGCCACGGAGACCTACTACTGGCTCTACGAGCTGCTGAAGCCACTTGGCACGGTCCTGCTGGCCAACACTGTCAAGTTTCGCGCGTTGATGAGCCGCAGGAGCAAGACAGACAAACATGATGCCATCCTGCTCGCCCATTGCCTGCGCTTGGATGCCATACCCCTGGCAAGTATCCCGTCCCCGAAGTACAAGCGGCTCCGCAGCATCATGCGGCACAGGATCGGCCTGGGTCGCAGTCAGAGCAAGCTCAAGATCCAACTCAAGGCCCTGGCCGCCCGCCGCAATGTTGAGCCGCCGTACAAGAGCTGCTTCGGTCCTCGGGGACTGCGCTGGTTCCAGCAGCAGGACTTCGGTTTTGCCTGCAATCTCGAGAGGGATGCCCTTCTGCAGACACTGACTTTGATCGCTACCCAGATCAGGAGCATCGAGGAGATGTACGAGTCCCTCGCCGAGGAGTACCCCGAGGTGCAGGCCCTGACCGACATCCACGGCATCGGTATCTATTCAGCACTGGTGATAGTCGGAGAGATATGTGATCCATCACGCTTCAGGCATGCGGGACAGGTCGGAGCCTATGCAGGACTTACTCCCAGGGTGAGGCAGTCAGGAGAGCACTGCTACCACGGACACATCACCAAGCAGGGCTCTTCATGGCTGAGGTGGATACTGATCGAGGCGGCGATCAAAGTCGTTCGCAAAGATGAGAGACTGGCGACCTTCTACACGAGACTGAGGAAGCGATCCTCAGGTAATATCGCGAGGGTGGCTGTGGCAAGAAAGCTCGCGGAGATCTGCTGGAAACGGCTGAAACGCTTCCAGCAGATCAACACGGCATAGCGCATACATCAGGATGCGCCACGTGGACAGATGCGACCCGGAAATGGGGACTGGCTTGATAGACAGAGCCGTTTGCGTGAATGGGTGCCTGTCCGCGAAACGAATATTGTGCGGTGGAGCTTCTG
>JAOZQW010000527.1 GCA_029932015.1 Candidatus Fermentibacteraceae bacterium | reverse complement strand
CCATGGAGCGCTCTCTCAGCGTATATCTGGGATGGAGGGACGTGGAGAACGATGTGTATGTGGTGGACACAGGACTCGACATCAGTCCCGACTGGATTGAAACTGATCCTGTTTCCCTGGGTTCCATCTCCGGGGACTGGGGGGACTACGATGTTGTGGAGATATGGCTGGAGTTCAGGGGAAGTAACATCGACACATCAGTCCGTCTGGGCTGGGTCAGGCTGACGAAGTAGGAGGTGGTGTGATGAGCAGGGTGATTGTTCTGTTATCGGCGTTCATCATCACATCCGTCTCAGCTGCGATCGATCCGCCTGTGAAGATGTGGGAGAGGGTATATGAGGATCTTACTATAATTCAGGATATATATCCTGTATCATCAGGAGGTTTCGTCGGTGCAACCTATAGAGGCGGTCATCAAAGAGCGCTGACTAGATTCAATGATGATGGAGATATTCTCTGGTATGGCGGCTCATCACAGCTCTACTATCAGCAGGGAAAGAGTGTAACCGAAACAGCAGATGGTTGCTTTGCTGTAACCGGTCACGGAAAGGTCCTTAGCAGTTCGTCCTACTGTCTTTTCATCACCAAGGTGGATTCGAATGGTGTTGAGATCTGGACGCAGATATACGATTTTCCGGGGCAAACGGATCTTGGTAATTGCTTGACTGAGCTACCAGACGGAGGTTTCCTTCTAGTGGGGAAGTATAGTAACCTAGCCTGGATCCTCCGCACTGATGCCAATGGTGATACTCTCTGGACGGATGTGCAAGGCACTCATACCATCAACTTCGCAAATGGTGTCGAGTATGACCCGGTGAATAACTGGATAGTGGTCTGCATGTACGGCAGGACAGAGACACTCATCAACAAGGGGCCTCACCTGCTCTACTACTCCCTGGATGTGGAGTACCTTTTCGGCACGACATACCCTGATCTGTATCCTGAGCAGGCAAGGGGCTTCTGCCGATCAGCGGATGGTGGTTATGCCATACTCAGCAGATATGGTACCGGAGCAAGCAAGGGTACTCTCACCCACACCGATGCACTTGGCGAGATACTGTGGTCGGAAGAGGTCCCTATCTTCGTGACCGGAAGGCAGAATGATAACCTGGGGCTCGGGTTTGCCCAGATCGACGGTGGTTACATCTGCTGCGGGTGGGAGGGATACTATCCT
>JAOZQW010000243.1 GCA_029932015.1 Candidatus Fermentibacteraceae bacterium | reverse complement strand
GTGCTCTTTGATCCAACCGAGAAGTACACCCTGGCTGAGATCGGGAGCTGCTCCGGTTCCTCAAACACTCCCTTCATGCGAAGGAAGCTGTCTGGCAGGACACGAGCGGTCTGGAAAGGGAGACTGGTCCATGGAGGACCCTAGGGGCAGGCGCATGCGCTGGCGCATGTGCCGCGCGAATCTGAATCTGAATCTGAATCCGAATCCGAGTCCGAGTGGCAAACTGCTGCTTGCTGCAGTCTTTACAGCCATCATCCTCGTTCTCTGTTCCTGTGCCTATTTCAATACCTTCTATAACGCCAGGAAGAGCTATGATGCAGCAAGGGAGCTGGCCATCGGATCTCCCGAGAATCCCACATATATGGAAGCTGAACTGCTCGAAAGAGCGATCACTGGAGCGGTCAAAGTCCTGACGAGGTATCCCGACAGCAGATGGGCCGATGATGCACAGCTCCTGCTTGCGGATGCTCTCCTTCTTTCAGGTGAGAGGTCACTCACCGGCAGTGGCACCTCCGATCTGGAGGAGGCCATGATGGCTTACGCTGCAGTCGTGGTCATGACCGATGACCGTACTATCAGGGACATGGGGCATATCGGTATTGGTCGCGCCGCATTTGGACTGGGGCGGTACAATGATGCCATTGCCAGTTTTGAGAGTGTCTCTGCCGGGGATGACAAACTCTTTTTTGCGTCCAGACTGGAACTCATCGAAGCCCTACTGCTTGACGATAAGCCTGAGACAGCCCTGCAGGTGGCAGACAGTCTCTCCATTCCCGACTCGGACAGTCTGGCTGCTGAGCTTATGCTGGTCGAGGGCAGGGCACTGACCGCTCTCGGTTTCCCGGATAGCGGAGCTGTACTTGCACTCGAGGCAGGTGATCTCTTCGGAAGGGGGCACGGGGCTTACAGGGCGCTTACAACTGCGGCCGCATCCTATATTCTTGCAGACAAACCTTTCACTGCCGTAGAAGTTCTGAATACCCTGCTCTCCACTCACAGATCCGACCTCGAAACAGCGGCTATCGTCCTCCTCGAAGGCAAGGCTCGGGAGATAGCCGGCGATCCCGACAGGGCTGTCACATCCTATCTGAACGCCGCCGATCTCGATAGCTACAGTGAGTACGGAGCAGAGGCTCTCTACCTGAGGGCACTTCTTCTGGAGGATGCCGACAGGATGGAGGACGCTCTTGCCGATCTGACCAGACTCGCTCAGAGGGGTGGGGGATATCTCTGGATACGGATGGGATCCAACCGGATACACGACCTGCAGCTGCTGAGTGACTATTCGGAGGCACTGGGATCCGCTGATGAAGAGGATATCTGGATGCTTCAAGTGATGATAGCCGAGAAGCGGATTGACCTGTACGGACAGGAAGATCCTGAAGCCCTTGTTCTGCTGGAGACAATTTCTACGGATGCACCTGATATGGAGAGAGCCATGGCCATGGTCAGGCTTGCTGACCTGGATACTGCCGATCCGGATGTATCAAGGACCACTCTGCTGGAGGTTCTCGAGCTGGCGGCCGAGGGGGATCTGGCAACAGATATTGAGAGTTATCTCGGGCTGGAACCGGGACCATCCTATCATCTGCGGCCTTCAGTCGTGCTCAACCGCGCGTGGGGGCTCATCTCTGAAGAGCGCTATCAGGAAGCATGGACCGAACTGAACGCAAGTTTAGGGAGCAGGTGGAGCGAATCCGTCAGACCTGAGCTGCTGTGGGCTGCCTATGTGGCTGCGGAGGCAGCAAGAATGGATGATAATGTCATGGAGGACTACCTGAACGAACTCGTCGAGGAGCATTCCGACAGCGAGTACGGTCTGACTGCGCTGAACAGGCTCGGTGGAATTGAGGGCGGGGAAGAGGAGGAATGACAATTGATGACTGCACAGGGTCCTGATCTGGAAGTGACCGTGCTTGAGAACCGGGAGATACTCCCTGGAGTTCACTCAATGGTCTTCAGAACCCATGGAAATGTCTATGCTGACTCCCTTCCCGGTCAATTCCTCCAGGTAGAGGTCTCACCCGGTCCATTTCCTGTGACCAGAAGACCGCTGACGATTGACGGGCTGCACGGTGATGACTGTGTTAGAGTGGTCTTTGAGTCGGTTGGAAGCGGTACATCCATGCTTGCCTTTAAGCCGGTTGGTACTTCTCTGAGAATACTCGGTCCGCTTGGTAGAGGATATGAACTCCGTCCTGGAGGCTGGCTCCTCATAGGAGGCGGTCTCGGAGCTGCCGGACTAGGTTTCCTTGCTTCAAGGATCGACTGCAGGAGTGTGCTTCTCGGCGCTGCGACTTCTTCCAGGCTTCTCCCCTTGCCGGGTCTTCCTGTTCTTACCGCCACAGAGGATGGCAGTCGGGGTACTCATGGACTGGTCACCGATCTCCTTGGTTCAGTCGAGTGGACAGCTATAGAGAATGTTGCGGTCTGTGGTCCAGTCGGGATGATGGACGCCGTTATCAGGCAGATCCCCGAGCGGCTGCTCGGGATGACCCAGGTCTCAACGGAGGCCAGGATGGGATGCGGCTACGGAGTGTGTGAGGGTTGCTCGCTACCTGCTGCTGCTGGAGGTTACCTGAAGTGCTGCACGGACGGACCTGTCATCCCTGCCGCCGATATAGACTGGGAACGATGGAGAGGCGGAAATACATGACATCCGATATCCGTTCATGGAGTCTCTGGGGACGCAAGTTCACTTCCCCAGTCATGCTGGCCTCGGGTACAGCGGGTTTTGGACTGGAACTGCTTGAGAGAGGTTCACTTGCCGGGACTGCGATAGTCGTCTCCAAAGCGACTACACTGGAACCCCGCGAGGGGAACCCTCCACCGAGACTCGTTGAGACCAGGTTCGGACTCCTGAATTCGGTTGGTCTGGCCAATCCCGGAGTTGATGCAGTGATGGAGAACATCCTTCCATCCGCAGCCATGTTACCCTGTCCGCTCATCGTCAATGTTGCCGGAAAGAGTGAGCGTGAATTTGCCGCTGTCGTCGACAGACTCGAAGGATCATCAATCCCCTTCGGATATGAGATTAATGTGTCATGTCCCAATGTGGCCGCTGGTGGAGTAGCCTTTGGAGCCTCACCAGAGACCGTCGACCGAATAGCCCGGATGGTGAGAGAGGTTACCGACAGACCCTTCAGTGTGAAGCTGACTCCGAATGAGGGAAGTTTGACTGAATCTGCCCGTGCCGCCGAGGAGGGCGGAGCCAACGCGGTAACAGTATCCAATACATATCTGGGAATGCGGATCGACTGGCGAACAGGGAAACCTCTTCTCCACCGGAGTGTCGGCGGTTATTCTTCACCTGCGATACTCCCCATGACCGTTGCCAGGGTCTTCACCGTCTCCTCATGTGTCGACATACCCGTCCTTGCATCAGGCGGCGCTACATGTCCGGAGGACATTCTCGAACTGCTTGCTGCTGGAGCGGCAATGGTCCAGGTCGGAACAAGGGTCATGAGACGGCCCGATGCCGCGGCCGAATTACTGACGGGTATCAAGAACTTCCTGGAGGAAACGCTGTCTTGATGCATCTCAGGTCCGGAGCATCGGCGGTATTGACCCTCCTTCTGTTGCTTTCATCCTGCGCTCTGGTGCCTGATCCGGTCTATCGATCTTCTGGTCTGACCGGCTCTGCTTCGGTGAGCGGTTTCAGGCAGAGGGGGACAGCATCCTATTATGGTCCCGGATTTCATGGGAAACTCACCGCAAATGGCGAGACATTCGATATGCACGCGATGACATGCGCACATCTTACACTCCCTTTCGGTACCTTACTGCATGTCACGAACCTGGATAACGGAGGGGAGGTTGTAGTCAGGGTCAATGACCGAGGTCCATATGTCGGTGGCAGAATTATAGACCTTGCGCGGGGAGCGGCAGAGGAACTGGGGATGATCGAATCGGGTACAGCGGAAGTCATGCTGAGAGTGATAGGAAGTGAAAATGATGAATGAGTCCAATACTTCTCCAGCGGGACTGTACGTTGCGCTGACCAGCAGTGATCTGACGGGGGACCATACTCTGCTCGACGAGCTTCATGGACTCCCTGTCGGCATGAAAGTGGGGCTCGAACTATTTGTAAGAGAGGGTCCTGCACTTCTCGAAAGGATCCGCACTCATGGATATGCGCTCTTCCTCGATCTGAAATTTCACT
>JAOZQW010000242.1 GCA_029932015.1 Candidatus Fermentibacteraceae bacterium | reverse complement strand
GAGGAACTCATCAACAGGGGACCTCACCTGCTCTATTACTCCCTGGATGGGGAGTACCTCTTTGGCACGACATATCCGGAGCTCTATCCGGAGCAGGTCAGGGGTTTCTGCCCATCATCAGACGGCGGTTACGCCTTCCTGAGCAGGTACGGCACTGGCAACAGCCGGGGACACCTCGTCCATACTGACTACCTGGGAAACATCCTATGGACTCAGGTTGTCCCGATCGTTGCACCCACGGAGAATGACAATCTCGGCCTCAGCTTCGCTCTGATAGATGGTGGTTACATCTGCTGCGGATGGGACGGGTACGGTCCGTGGCCTGGATCAGTTGACAGGATTGCCCGAGATTCCACGGCCATGGATGATCCCAGTACCCAGGACGGCAGTCTTGACAGGTACGATGCTTACGGCAACGAGATGTGGCACATCAGCAACGAGGTGGGAGGCAACAATCACTTCTACTCCGCAGTCCAACTTCCCCAGGGAGGCTATATGGCGGCAGGCACAAGGGGAGGCAACGGCTACCTGGTCAGGTACGCCCCCGAGACCGGGATCGGGGAGGGAGAGCCTTCAGCACTTGAAGCTCTCCGTCTTGGTTCCAATCCCTTCAGTTCCAGCCTGAGCGTTTCGTACTCGCTCCCGGAGGCCATGCAGGTAACTCTTTCTGTATATGACATTACCGGCAGGATGGTCGGGGAGCTTGAGGATGGGGTATTGGATGCAGGGGAGCATACTTCAGTATGGGACTCTGGAGAGCTGCCATCAGGGTGCTACGTAGTGACTCTGCGGACAGTGCGGGGAGTCTTCTCAAGATATGCCACGTTGATAAAATGATAACTGCTATTCAGTAATATTTGGTACGCCCGCCAGGACTTCCTTCGACTCGCTAACGCTCGCTCAGGATAAATTCACCCCTGCTGATCCGATGAGGCTATGAGAGCCAGCTTCTTAGTGCGGGACCAGCCTTTGATCTGCCGCTCTCGCTTTCCCGCACTTTCCCTGTCAGCGTGGCTCTCGCTATAGAGAAGGTGTGCTCCGTGCTGCTTCATCCGATGTTTGATATTGGTCGTAATGCCTGTATAGAGCTGTCCGTTTCTATCACAGATATAGACGAACCACATGGCACACCTTTCGGATCATCAAGGCTTCAATCAGGGAGCATACCAGCAAAACAGGGGGCTGATGCCCCCTGTTTTACTGGTACGCCCGCCAGGACTTGAACCCGGAACCTTCTGGTCCGTAGCCAGACGCTCTATCCAATTGAGCTACGGGCGCACCGCTGTCTGATGGGAGCGTATCCTACAATTGCAGACTGATTTGGTCAAGCTGATCAGGGGTAGGAAATGGTGTACTCCAGACGGACCTTGTCACTGATTCCAAGTGAAAGATTTCCTGATGGATCAGCTTCAACCTTGAATCCCGCGCCCCTTGGCAGCACATCGGGATAGACTAATTGAAGAGAGAGTGGCCTGCCTGTACGGTTCTCAATGTCCAGTGTACCATTGTAACCCCTTGGGTGCTGCATGAGATTCTCCGTCAGCAGGATATCCTCCTCTGGGGGGATCCAGAGCGTATCCCCTGTTCTTCTCGGCCATTCAGGCAGACCTCCAAGCTGTCCCAGAAGAAATCCCGGTTCCTCGACAAGAATGGGATTAAGCAGGTTCCACCTTGCATGTGAAGGCCAGCCATATACGAGTGAGGTTTGAAGTGCGTATCCTTCTGCGGACCACCATCTCAGGACCATGTCATTCTCCGGGATAATGACCGAATCGGGTATACCGCAGACAGGCATCCCTTCGCCATCCATCATGGTGAGACCTGCTGCCGTCCATCGCCTGTCGCTTACATTACTTATGGTGATGGTGGCATCGAATCTCACCAGGCCGCCTGTTTCCGCCCAGGAATACCTGGGGGTCCAGGTGATTCCGTCCTGTGAGTAGCTGACCGCAGTGGCGCCTATGAAATCCGTGGTTGAGACGCTGACGGGAATTATCATCGTCTCGACTATGGGCTCGATATCTATGGAGTCCTGAACGCTGCAGCGGATATTTAGATTCCTGAGCCTTGCAGCATCGATGTTCTCAAGTGCTTCGTGCAGAGATACGCCCTGGGCAAGGTATCCAGTGACCTGGGCAGGGGAGTTCAGATAGAGATCAAGCCTGACTGAAGTAAGGTAGACTTCTGGGTAATGCTGCTCCCCTGTATCACACCCTAGGAGGAGTATTGCTGCCACAGCAAGGGTGGTCACGATACGCTTCATGGGCTATCTATCCTCCTTGAAGAATCTTCGAGAGGATTTACATGCCAGCCTACTTGTCCGTAAGCGGCTACTCGGACCCGCCGCGAATACCACATCTGTCCGTGGAAGTCAACCGAGGAGAGCTTGTTGTTCTCGAGGGGGGGCCTGGAAGCGGGAAGAGCAATCTCGTTGCGGCCCTCGCCGGAATCCGGAACCCTGTCAGGGGGAAACTGCGCATTCTCGGCTGCAGGGAGGGCACTCAAGGAGCCAGGGAACGAGCCTTATTCGTGTTCCAGGAGCAGAATTTCGCTCCTGGAGGCAGCGTCTGGTCACAGCTTCTTCGAAGGCTTCCTCTCTGGGGACTCAGCTCCGATCGGGTCGAGGCTGTTCTTGAAAAGTGGTGCAGGGACTATGATCTGCTGGACATCTCTTCGAGAAATCCTGAAAAGATCAATCTCTCTCATCTCCAGCTGCTCTCTCTCGCACCGCTGTATCTCTGCAGGCCGGTAGCGGTTGTGCTTGACGAACCTCTCTCCGATCTTTCTTCTGATCTCGTCGGGGGCATTGCCGGGATGATAAAGGATGTGTCTGTAAATGCGGCAGTGCTTACGATGACAAGACTTGATGACCCTCTGTCGGAGCTGGCAGACAGGGTCGTGACACTCTGATGGGCGGCAGTAAATCCTTCTACTTCAGGGAGAGCATTGACTCTCTTGTCAAAGCAAGATGGGTGGCTCCCTATCTGCTTGTACCACCGATGCTGGCGTTCATGGTCTTCGCTGAATCTTATCTATCCAGGCATGGTGTAACAGGGGATTTCACTCTTGGCCAGCGAACTGTACTGGCCATCTGGAACGCTTCCATACTGCTTACGCTAATTGCAGGCGTGAAGTCCTGCCTCTTCTTCTCAAATCTCTGGGGATCAAGGTGGTTCAGAAACTCCCTGGCTCTCCCGGTCAGCAGAGCCTCCGGCTACTGGGGCCCCTTCCTCGCGGTTCTCTGCATCTCTGTAAGCATGTTCATTCTTGCGACGGGTGCGGTTATGCTTGCGCTCCCGGATGTGGGACGGTTTCCCTGGATACAGGTTCTTGCCGGATCCTGCGCTCCTGTTATCTGGGCCGTCTCGATGGGAGCTCTACTCGGCATGCTCACAACGGGGGCAGCCGCTTCAATTCTCTTCACAACCATTATGCTGGTGGGTTTCCTGGCTGGTATAGTGGTGAATCCTCTGATGCCCGGATGGGTGCTGTACGTGCTTCCTCCGGTAGGCAGGATCATGACGCTTAGCCTGGTCTTTCCGCAGGGATTACAGCAGGCGGTACTGCTTCTGGTCCACTCCTTCATCGCTCTGCTTGCAGGCAGGTTCCTGTACGGGATGGGGATCAGCAGGCGCTAGGGTATCTGCACATTCAAGGACTCAGACAACCGTTCCCTACAGCAGATACATCTGCGATATCATTGCATCCAGGTTGTCCCTTACAAAAGCGCTCTGAGATGCGGGAGCAATACAGTAGATGAGCACCGAGTAGCCGCCCCTGAAGAACGCAGCGGCCCTTCCCGCCCCGAGTACAGCGCCGTTCTCCGCAACAATATTGAAGTTCAGGGTAGGCATGAGTCCGAGAGAGCCTGACTCCCTTTGCGGGGAGGCTACGCTGCCTTCCATCCAGTCTGGAGATCCCAGGATGATCTGCGGGAGTATATCGGGAGGAAGCACTGTCTGAAGCCTCTCCTCAAGCCATTGGGATCTCGCCCCGGTGTCTATCGGCTCCTCGAGCCAGTACATCACATGAAACTCTGTCCCTGTAGCGTTCGGACTACTTTCCATCACACCGGCTTCAGGATTGAGATTGCCGGTTACCGGCTCCTCAAGTTCAAGGGGCATCGAGCCAAAGGCAACTCCGGGATGATCAAGGACAAAAACGGGTTCGGTGTCGGTT
>JAOZQW010000526.1 GCA_029932015.1 Candidatus Fermentibacteraceae bacterium | reverse complement strand
CAGTAAGCAGTAGTGACGTGATCAACTGTCGAATAGTCGAATCCCGACAGCAGCTTCACCGGGAGCCAGGGGTACAGCTCGGATCCGAGCTGCCGGAGCGAAGAGAAAGGCGACTCGAGTATCAGCAATCCCGGATCATTATCTGCGGCCGCATGCGATGCAATTGCCGCACCGATCGACCGACCGAATATGATGATGCTGTCAGGCGGGATACTTCTCAGGTCCGCAAGGTAATCCCAGGCCGCCTGAGCATCCGAGTATGTCCCCTCTTCATCAGGAGATCCCTCACTCAGACCGTATCCCCGATAATCGAAAATGAATGTATTGAGACCCAGCTGATGAAATATCTCGATACTCGGCATGCGGTGTGAGATGTTCCCCGCATTGCCATGACAGAAGAGAACCGTGCCTCTGGCCTGCTCAGCGGGTACGAACCATCCGTTGAGAGTTACACCGTCATCGGTTTCCAGCCAGACCTCCTCCCACGGCATCCCGGCATCTGAAGGCGTGCATATCATCTCTCCATCCGGGAAATAGACCAGCTTCTTCTCAAACAGCCTGAACGCAGCGGGAATGGTGATTATCAGCGCGATCAGAAGTATCAGATTGAACATGATCCGTCTCCGGGAATGCTTCATATCAGTCTCATCACTATATCTGTATCCGTAATCGGGTAGTACACCTCACAACATCCTGAATCTGCACAGGAACATTACATCAATACTGCATACCGATTGCTCCTATATCGAACATCCGCGAATGAGTGCAATAATACCGCGCGTACTGCTCGACTCGCCATGCGCCCCGGATGACACCACGGATACCTGAAAAATATAGGATCCGCTGGAAACTGGGTCACCATCCGCATCGGTACAGTCCCACCAGTGCTGGTTATATCCGGAAATACCCTGGATGTTGCGTACATGGTGTATCCTTCTCCCACCGACGGTGAAGATGGACAGGTCCACTCTGCCGGGGGTGCTCTGAGTCCAATTAAGGGCAACACCGTCACTGCATGGATTCGGGTATGGGAATGCATCAGAGAGTGAGATATCTGACTCAGAAGAAGCTGTCAGATCGATAGCATCAGAGGACCTGTTGAGCAGACCATCCGAAGCCCTGAGCTCCAGTTGATGCGCTCCCTGCTCAAGGCTGCCTATCTCAACCGTAAGTTCACCGG
>JAOZQW010000241.1 GCA_029932015.1 Candidatus Fermentibacteraceae bacterium | reverse complement strand
TCATCGCTGCACAGATGATCAAAGAGGGACTTGTCGAGCCGGACTGTGATTTCTACCTTCCGGTCTTCTACAGGACAGGCGGTCTTGGAGACAAGCTCTACAGACTTTTTCAGAAGATACGCAGATCGAGACATGGCTGAGAGAAATCAGGTATCCCTCGGTCTGACCGGCTGGCCTCTCGAAAGATCGCTTTCGCCGGTGATTCATTCTACTTTTCTCAAATGGGCGGATATCCCGGGAGAGTACAGGCTTAATCCGTTCAGACCTGAGGAACTCGCCTCCGGAATGCGACTCCTGAGGGAAGAGGGGTATACCGGGCTCAATGTGACCTATCCCCATAAGGCTGCTGCCGCGCAGCTCTGCGATAAACTCATCCTGGATGCTGAAGAACTGGGTATGGTGAACACGATCTCATGGCAGGATGGGCTCATGATCGGTCGTAATACCGATACGATCGGTTTTGACAGGATGCTCTGCGGTGTAAGGCTTGGAAATCAGGTTCTTCTGGTCGGTTCCGGCGGAGCGGCAAGAGCGGTTGATCTTGTCCTGTCCCGTATGGGTGTCAGATGTACCGTCTTCTGCAGAAGACCCGCTGAATGGACCGGACTTTCACCATCGAGGGGGCTGGATGACCTTGGGAGCAGCGCCAGGGAACTCGACTCTGGAACCGTAGTGAACGCTACTACGCTTGGATGGAGGGACGACGACAGCTTCCCCTTGGAAATGGCCCATATGCGTGATCTCTCCTTCATAGATTTGAACTATAATCCCTCCTGGGAATGGAGGAACAGGCTTGACGGCACGGCATCCTCCATCTACACGGGAGAAACAATGCTTGTATTCCAGGCTGCCGAATCCTTCACGGTCTGGACTGGACTCACCCCTCCCGTGGTCGAAGCGTTTCTCGCTGTTCGGCCGGCGCTGGAGGACAATGGGGCGGAGGGCTGAACCAATGGCAGCAATAATAGACAGGACCTGGATCGACAGGAAGCTTGATAACGGTTTCGACAGGGAAGACCTCGAAGCTATCCTGAGAGCAACTCCAGCGGAGGCCGAGGAACTCTTCAGTGCAGCGAGAAGGGTTCGTGATGAGATATTCGGCAGGAAGGCCTTCATCAGGGCGGTCATTGAGTTCGCCAACACTTGCAGATGCAGCTGTATCTACTGCGGTATGCGAACTGAGAATGCTGATGCGGTACGTTTCACGCTCGAGCCGGACGAAATAGTAGCCATTGCCCGGAGAGCCCTGGACAACGGGATAAGAACATTCTTCCTCCAGGCGGCCGAGAGCGAGGAGTACAATGCCGACTGGCTCACCAGCGTAATCGGCAGGATCAGTTCGATGGGCATGATGGTCCTTCTCTGCGTAGGTGTTCACAGACCAGAGGACCTGGATATGTGGTACGAGGCCGGCGCAAGGAAGTTCATTCTAAAGCACGAGACCGCTGATGCTGCCCTCTTCGCCGAGATGAAGCCAGGATTTACTCTATCGGACAGGATCGAATGGCTCAGGATTCTGAAGGAACATCGATATGAGATAGGTTCCGGACCCCTGCTGGGACTGCCGGGTCAGACTGTCGAGAGCCTGGTTGATGATCTTATCCTCCTGAAGGAGCTGGATGTCGAGATGTCCAGCGTTTCAGTATTCCTGCCCGCAAAGGGTACACCGCTTGAAGGCTATCCAGTTGGGGATGTCGATCTTGCTCTGAGATTCATCGCGGCAATGCGTCTCTATCTGAAGGATACTCTAATCCCTGCCACCAGCACTTTCGAGCGTCTGATGGAGGGCGGACAGCTCCGCTGTTTCGACGCGGGTGCGAATGTGATAACCGTGAATATGACACCGCCGAGGCTGCGGGACGATTACGAACTCTATTCGGACCGTTTCTACGTTGGCCTGGATCATGCCAGGAAGACCATCCGGGATGCCGGACTCCAGGAAACGACCGAAGCCGAGTTACTTGAACTCTAGCTCCAATCTTTTGTGCCAGGACAAACTCATGCTTGCCAGGGCTTGACAAGGCTTGGATAGGAATTTAAACTATAAGTACTATCTATTCCTTAACTCTATATAATTAATCACTAGTGTCCCATCATAAGTCAAAGAGTGACAACTGGTTAGTGATATTATAGTCTGCGAGCTGTAACTCACTATCCTTAAATAGTTGCGGCAGTACATCATCGCTTAATGTTGAAACGCTCAGAACCTGTAGAATACTGTAAAGTGTGAGATGCTCCAGATCAAGTCTCTTTCGGATTATCGCGACCAGGACATAGACAGAGACAGCTATCCAGATCTGGGTCTTCACGGCATTCATGGTATGCCCCCAGAAGGACTTGATCCTGAGATGCTGCTTGATCCACTTGAAGAACAGCTCGATCTGCCAGCGTGCCTTGTACAGGTCTGCAATGGTGATTGCCGGCAGGTCGAAGTTGTTGGTCAGAAAGGCGAATACCCTGCCGTCCATCGGGTCCCTGAAGCGTACCCTGCGTAGCGGTGCTGGATAATTCACGAAGCTGTACTCCTGCTCTGCAACGACTGTCTGGTCAGACAGTATTCCTGCCGAGGAATCCCTTTGATGGGAGTATCGGCGCTTCAGTTTGATGTTACGCTTGACCTTTGTCACGAAGAATGCTCCGCTCGTTGTGATCCTGTAGAGCCGGGCGAAGTCCATGTAGCCCTTATCCATGATGTAATAAGCGCCGGGCTCGATGAAGAGCCGATCCAGGACATTGACATCATGGGGTTTAGCCTCTGTGATATCGATGAAGGTGGGAATGGAGCTGGGCAGCTCGATGAGCGTATGAAGCTTGATGGCTCCCCTGGACTCCCTGAACTCTGCCCAAGGAAATAGGGAGAGCGAGAGGGATATCGTGGTGGAATCCAGTGCATACACCGGCTCTTTGATCTCATTGCAGAACTGCTCGTCGGCGTAGAGCTTGCGGGCAATGTTGATGAGGACCTGTGCGAACTCAGCATAGATGCGCCAGTCCCTCTGCATGTTGGCGTTGGAGAGATTATTGCGGGACACCCCTCCACGGATGCCCATGTGGTAGAGCTTGCTCCGATGCGCTCTCAGGCTGGTGACGATGTCCCGAAGGCTGTTTCTGTAGGTGAGTTGGCCGAAGGCCATACAGTAGAACTGGCTCCTGCATGTAAGCTTCCGTACCCGGTAGTTGCCGGAGTACTTCTCTACGATACGCGTAAAAGGTTTGTATGGCAGATGATCCATCACCTGAGAGAAGACCAGACGGCCTGAATACATGCTTCCTCCATTCAGAAATGATGGAAGAATATGGAGGAAGGCTGTTCAAGTCGTTACCCATCGAATATCTTTCTAAGTATCAGTTACGCTATGCCATGCAGAGTTGTGTATCGAGCTCAATGGGACAGCAGTGATAATTAATGTATAGGAGTGAGTTATGATTTGCATCCTTCTCCCGGCAATGCTTGCTGTTTCTTTCGGAAGCACGTCTATAGGACAGATCATTCAGAATGATGAGTCCTGGGTAAGTGCAGGATATACCGCAACAAGCACGGAGGTCAGTTTCAGGGAGTACACCGATGCTGAAGGTGATCTCGTAGGGATGCATGTTTGCTTCACCGATTCTCTGAATGGTGGATGGCGGATAATGTTCTGTTTCAGGAATTCGATCCTAATACTGGAAGAAGGAGAGGAGAGGATAGAGTCAATCTATTATTCCTTTAGCGCTCAGGGAGCATGCTTCTCTCCAAATGGAAGGTTCGTATTCCTTCATTCCGGTGAGGATTACACCGGATCTGATGGGCTTCGCATTGATACAACAACTGGAGAGCAACTTATCTATGATCCGCAGCCCAATGGCGGTTGGGGTATGCCATGGACCTATCCGCATAATGACGGATCAGTCGTAACTCGCCTGGGTAATAGTCTATACATATTCGATGAGGATCTCCAATGTGTGCTGGATTATGTGGATGGTCATCCTCACGATGAGGTCTGTTCGGACAAAGGTGAAATCGTCCTATTTGCTGATGTTTGGGATATTCATGCTTACGATGGTTCCGGGGATCATCTCTGGACCCTGGAGGATGATGAGCTTGGAAGTGTATTTGCCGGAGCTGGGCTCCGTTCGGATATCACTAGCGATTGTCGATATGCTGCTATCCCGCTCAGAAATGACATTTTAATAGTGGATGTAGGGACAGGTCAGA
>JAOZQW010000240.1 GCA_029932015.1 Candidatus Fermentibacteraceae bacterium | reverse complement strand
AGCTGCCGATAGGTAATGTGCTCCATCCAGTTCTCTCAAAGATCAGAGGGGAGCCACTCTGGCTCCCCTCTTCGTGTCGATAGTAACTGAAGCGAAATCGTAGTGCTAGAGGATACCGCCACTGGTGATAACCCAGCTGCCGTTCTCAAGCATGAGCTCGACTTCTTCCTCTTCTGTCTGGCCCATGAAGGTCATCTCGACGGTCACAACGGCAGTCTCGCCGGTGACAACAGAACCCTTGACCTCGAATTCGAGCGCGGCCATCATGGCAAGCATGCCCTCGGCCATCTCTCTCTCTTCATCTGACATATCTGTGATCTCGGAACGCTCATCTACCGGCATGAACTGCACCATAGCGTCCAGGTCACCGGACTTGAGGGCGTTGAAGGCGCCATTAACCGCAGCTTCAGGGTTGCTTGCGCCACTACCGGCACCACCACAGGCCACAGCGAGCATGCCGACAAGGCCGAGAAGAGCAAAGAGCTTACGCATTTTTCATCCTCCTGTTAAGTTACATTGCGAACGAACATTCTAATCAGACAATCTAAATTGGACATAGAATCCAAAAATCAGACAGTGGATTCTAATTGCATGAGACAACACAGGTCAACTGCATCAATGGATTCTACCTGAACATCTCTCCGAGAACAGGTGATCCGACAACCCGCCAGGCGGAACTTTCCCACACCATCTGTACAGTTAAGACATAGCCTGAATTCCATTCGAAGGTTACATCGGCATTCCTGCCTGACAATGATGCCTCCTCCTCGACGATATCATTCAGGTTCGGGAGGACAACTCCATCCAGTATCCTCGAAACGAAGTCCGGAGCGCTCATCCACCCGAGATCGAAAGCGGTAACATTCACTCCGGCACTGCTGAGAGCATCATCGACAAATGATGGTTCACTCTCTGCGAGCTCCTTCAGCTGCTGGAATCGACTCTCGATCTGTGTGCGAAGACTTTCCGTGAGGAGGTCCAGGAAGTCCCCACCGTTCCGGGACTCAACCGCGTACAGCAGATCCCATCCTGTATCAATGGGAGTAGCTGCCCCCGACGCGGCAATAAGCAGAACAGCAGCCAGGATCAGCTGATGCATGCGCATATCCATGTCCTTCCATTCCTGATAACGCTGATGACTGCACGGACAAGTCCGGGTACAGGCAATATATGTGTGCCTGCTCTAAGTCGGGATCGGGATATCCTGGTCCCTCCGCCATCAACTACCACCTCTCCATCACCTGGAAGTTGCAGCAGTATCTGTCCATCATTTATTCCGGCTCTGAAGCCAGATGCGTCACCATGAAGCCTGTTGCTGACAAAGCACTGTCCCTCTCTGAGAGCCTGTATCAGCCTCCGCTCGGCTTCGGGATCATCATCAGGCAGCTTCTCATTCAGGAGAATATGGGTGATAAGTCTCCTGAAAAGCATCTGATATGGGAACAGTCTAACTGTAAGAGGACCTCTTCCGTAAGTGAATGCATGCGCGTCGGGGCATGCTATGGCGCAGCCCCCTGTGATCCTCCAGAGATCAATGGCAGCTGCGTCTGGATCCCTGACCCAGTTGTCAGGCAGGAATATCCTGGGCAGCAGGTTAACCGGACCCAGTCCTCCCTTCCAGGAGGACATGTAATTCCATATCTCGACACCTGCCGCTCCTGAAGGAGTCCCTGCAGTCCATGAGTAGGACCGGGTCCCCGGCAGTTTCCCCGCACGTTCGCATGGATGAGCAATGATACACAATCCGCCGTCTGAATTGACGGCTGCTATCTGAACCTGCGGATCCTTACTGTCCGGCAATCTGTCAACACCGTATACAAGTAGATGATTGTTCTCATTTACATCCTCCAGTTCGGCACCGGCAAGGACGAAGAGACTGCCGTTCCATCCTCCATGACCAAGCTCTCTTGCGGCAAGGGTGCAGTGATCGTTGATCCCGAGGACCTCTACACCGGCTGCAGAGGCTTCGTTTATTACTTCCTCAATGCTCCCAGTGCCGTCAGATGCGCTGGTGTGCACATGAAGCACTGCTCTCAACTCATATGATTCCATTGAGGTAAGATACGCAGGTGCGCCGGGCTACGTCAGGCGTCTATCCGGGCAGTGCTGGTGACAACCCTCAGCAAGGGTGGATTCTCCAGATATTTCTTCACCGAACACTGCTCTGCGGCCCTGACAACCGCACTCCTGTATTTCTCCGGAAAATCCCGGGGAAGATGAATATCCATCTCAATGAGGGAGATCCGTCCGGTGGCGGGGTCTTTTTCCATATGCTGCAGCATCCTGATACCCTCAGTGGAGATGTTCCTCTGGCGACAGAAGAACAGTACGAATATGCCTGCGCAGGTCGCAAGGGAGGCGAGGAAGTGGTCGAAGGGCGACGGTGCCGAGTCGTCCCCCCCATTGGAGGCCGGCTGATCGGTCCTGATCGTCCTTCCCCCCAGAATTGCATCAACCTTCATGCCACCGGGGAATTTTATCTCAATAGCCATCTGTCTGCGTCCTTTCGTATCTGTGTTGATGTTTCATTCTTGACGCCGAACATGTTCATGCTTTATCCGGCGAAACACCCCTCCTCATACGGATAAGGGTGGTGGAAACCGAGAGTACCCATATGAGAACTGAGATAAGGACAGTCCATTCCAGCAGCGGCTTCGCCCACACGGCAGGACGCTGGAAATTCTCGGGAATGCCAAGACCGCAACCCGAGCTGACGATCGACTTCGTCAAAAAGAGGAAGCCGGTCAGGCATGCGAGCGGAAGCAGTCCAACGGCTGATATCCATCGTCCGATCATCGCAGAAGTGGAGGAAAAAGCCCATATTGAGAAATATGCTGTGGCTACCATGGCTGAGTAGAAGAATATCTGAGCCACCACAACGTGGATACTGAAGTGATTCATCGAAAAAACACCTACCAGACCAGCGGAAAGACCGGTTATCAGACCCAGCACCAGGAAGAGTCTCCCGGTCTTGCCAGTCATCACTCTGGAAAGGCCGGTCAGGAAGACGGTCAGGCAGAGGGCACCCGCAATGAGCATCGTATTGAATACCCAGGCGAGCCTTGAGACTCCGACATCACCAAGCTCAGAGATGAAGTGATTCAGAGGAGAATATACCTCTCCCGCTGTACCCCTGTATGCAATGGCAGCAATCACTGAACCAAGAAGGATAAGCCCGGCTCCAGCGCAGCCGAATCGCGGTATCGAATATGAGAACAAGGTGCTTTCAGCATGACTTTTCATCATTCTCCTCTGGAACTCGTTTATCACATCAATCGCTTATGACCGGTCCGGACGGTTATCAGTGCTGATATAACTTCTCGATAATTACGTTGCCAGCTGAACAGGCCAGGCTTATCTTTCACGGGAAAGCACCCGATAACCCTGAATGAAGGACTGTCAGATGTTATTGCCCATCCTGGGAGCTGCACTGCCGGCTTTCCTGTGGCTCATACTCTTCTACAGAAGTGACCGATACTCGCCGGAGCCGAAGAGGCTTGTTGCCAGGACTTTCCTGATCGGGGCCATTGTCGGTGCAGCGATGGCGTTCTCTTTGAAAGAGATGCCATTCAAGGTGGGGATCCTGTTCGTCCCTGTTTTCGTCGCCCCTGTACTGGAAGAAATAGCGAAATTCCTCTGCGTCAGATGGACCGTTTATCACCGAAGCGAGTTCGACGAGCCGGTTGACGGCATAGTGTACGCCACTGCGGCAGCTCTCGGGTTTGCAATGACCGAGAACATCCTCTACGTTATCGACGGATGGACGACTGGTGGCGCTGCTCTTGCATCCTACATCCTTGCCGGAAGAGCTGTGCTGAGCGTCCCCGCGCATGCGATCTTCTCGAGTATGTGGGGATTTGCCCTGGGCTGGAGCAAGGGCAGGAAAGGATTCAGACCTGTTCTGATGATCTCGGCAGGATTACTTGCCTCGATGGTGCTTCATGGACTGTTCAACTATCTGAGCACACAGAACTTCTTCGGCGGGCTGGCCTTCATGGTCTTTCTGGCAATCGCATGGAGGGTGATGTACCTGCTCATCCGCAGATCTCTGAAGGCATCAGAGAATGCGGGTTAAAACCAGTATCTGATCCCCGCGCCCCCTGAGAACTCAAACTCCGTATCCGGCACGATGTCCATCACGGGAGCGGCTTCAAGAAAGCAGTCTATCGGGGCATTGAAGAATACCCAGGATACACCGATGGG
>JAOZQW010000239.1 GCA_029932015.1 Candidatus Fermentibacteraceae bacterium | reverse complement strand
GGCCTCAATTCTGAAGCTCTTCGATCAATCCTGCTGCTGTTTCATGCAGATCTTCGGTTGTCCACGGATCCATGGGGGAAAGCTCAAGTGGATAGGACAGGTATTCCGTTAGGTACTCCACCGCCAACACTTCGTCTCCAAGCCGCATATGGCAGACTCCGATGAGGTAAAGCACTGTATACGAGGATCCGGAACACTCCAGTGAAGTGGTCAGATCCTCGAGAGCAGACCCGTAATCCTCAAGACTTATATAGCTGTTCGCTCTGGCGTAGTACGACCAGGCTTTCACCTCGGGATTCCTCTCAAGCTCGATAGAAGCGGTCAGAGCCTCGATTGCTTCATCCTGATAGCCAGCCAGATGGAGGACGATCCCCTGAAATGCAAGCCCCTGGGAGCTTCCAGGTTCCAGACGCAATGCGCTGTCCAGGTCGTTTAGCGCCCTATCGTAGTCCCCCTTCTGGTAATGTACCCGTGCACGATCCCTGAAGGCCATGGCATTCGAAGGGTCAAGATTGATCGCGTGATTCAGATAGAGGAGTGCATCCTCATACTGGCCATTCTGATAGAGTTCAGCTCCGAGCTGAGCTATCGTGGATGCATTGTTTGGGTCAATTTCAGCGAGGATCAGCAGATCATCCAGCGCTGACTCCAGATCGTCTATGGCATCAAAACAGCTGGCTCTAGCTGAGAGGAGATATGTATCTGTCGGATAGAGCAGCAGCGCTTCTGAATACGCATCGATCGCTGAATCATATTGCTCGCTGACAAGACTTAGATCTCCCTTGAAGGTCCATGCTGATGTCTGGTAGTCTCTTGACACAGCGTCACAGTACTGAAGGGCCGTATCCAGAATGGGAATGGCTTCCTCGTTCTGGTCCTCCTTGCTTAACCAGTCGGCCACGATCAGGTTGATGAAGAATCTGATCCCATCCGGCGCGGGTGATTCCGGACTCAGCATGGTAATGTCCAGGCAATCCTCTCCGGCAAATCCGATATGGATAAAATTGCCTTCATAGGGGCCAGAAGTAGAGTTTGCAGCTACAATATCCAGCTGGATCCTGGTACCTCTGTCCATGCATGAGCCGAGGATCACTATGTCTCCTCCAGTCGACCCTGCTGCAGTTATAGCTGACTGAACACCTATCTCTTCCAAGGGAAATTCCTCATCCAGGAAGTCCACCGAGATGTCGCTGTATTCGGAGAACTCACTCTCCAGCCAGGATATGAGCGTCTCCGTAACCGGCAGATCCATCTGATCAATGTCTTCAACCCGGGATACGAGGATACTGAGTTTCTCGGCTGCTCCGTTCGCGGAGATGAACAATGGAAGTGCGAACATAAGAAGCGATAAGTAGCGACTGATTCGAGTGTTCATGAAATCCATTCTGTACATCCATCCATGTTCGGACCATAATCCTGTAATCGCATTAACTCTATTTGTTACCGGTTACTCGGTACATAGGGATTGATCTGGTATTGAACAAGATATTCCCACAGGCCTGGAAATTGATACGGGATCTCAGGCCGGGCCTCAGATCTTCGATTATTGAAGAATTGAGGCCCGGCCTCAATTCCAGTGTATCATCTTTCTTCCTTCAGTCTGAGTTTTGCTGCTCTGACAGCTTCTTCGGGGGCACGTTCGAGAAGCGTTATTTCACCATCAAATCTGACTGTTGAACCTGTTTCGATTTCCAGACCACCGTTGATAACAACTTTTGCATTTTTGCCGAATACTACATCGGCCCCTTTTCTGATGATAACGGATGGTCCCCTGGAAGCGATCAGATAGATGCTTCCGCAATAGGCGCAGGCGACCTTGCCCTCTCCGGCCTGCTTGAGATCTGACCCACCGCACTGAGTGCAGGAAAAGACTCTATTCCCAGTACTCATTCATTACTCCTTCCCGGAACTGCGTAAAGGAGCTGGTTCATCTGGCAAGGCAATTACCTCCGCATGAGCGCATACATGCCTTATCCTCTTAGACTCCAGGTGGATATAAGGACTTACCATGAGAATCGCAGGCCCAGGCAGGTTTCTCCATTGAGGGGTCTCACTGGCTGATCATCATGAAGGCAGTGTCTGAGAAAAAGAACCAGATCACCCAGTCCCGTCTGGTGACTCCCATATACCTCCAGAAACTGCCTTCCGCTTGAACCTCCGCCTCTGTGAAAATAGTGATCGGCATCCCAGATGAACCCGTAGATGATCCTGTGCGCAGAGAGCAGAGGAATATCGAGTGCTGCGTGCATGGACCAGTCAAAGAGGTGTCCTGTCTGAAACGATTCGCCTCTAGGATGATAAAGACCGAGACTGACCTTGTAATGGGGAATGTATCCGGCGGGTAGAGGGACCGCATGGTCCTCAAACCGAACAGCAATTCTGTTCTCAACACCTATATTCAACCCGCTCACCAGGATCAGGCTTGAGTCCTCGGAATGAGCGCCCTGATAGCTGTTGTGGTCCGCCAGCAGTGTGATAAGAAGGTTTTTATAATCTACATCAAGAACACCTCTGATATGCCAGCGTCCTCCACGGACATTGATGGCTGGATCGGAATCACTCTCTCTGGAACCGATATATGTCTCAACTGAAAGACCTACTCCGAGTCGGAGGGGTCCGTATTCCACAAGTGAAACCTGGTCATCTATCTCCGAATGGATGAACCTGGCGGTATCGGGCTGAAAGAAGAGCCTGGTATCCAGGTAGCCGCTGTTATCGAACGGGAATGACAGACTCCATCCAGCGGTCAGTGAGAGGAGCAGCAGGATCATCAAGTCACTTCCCTTTTACAGTAATGCTTCGGTTGCAGAGACATCATCTCTGTAAGGATCAGACTTGACCATAGTGAGATCTGACCAGCTGTGTCAAAACCAGACTGAAATGCCTGAATCATGAAAGACGGGCCGCCTTGAAAAGGCAACCCGTCCTTCAGAACAAGAATAGGCGAAAGGCTATCTTCGTATAACAGTACATCTCTCTGTGAACATTTCACCCTCACTTGTAACCATATGGATGAAATATACACCTGTCTCTTCAATCGCTACCGGGATCGTGCCATCAGCATCGAACTCGCTGACAACTCTTCCATTAACATCGTAGATGGCGATTGTTCCGGATATCCCTGCCGGGAGGGTTGCTGAGATACTGAAGATTCCTGCCGATGGATTCCTGCTCACGCTCATATCTGCGGAGCCAACTGATCCCGTTGCCCCTTCGTAGATCCCTGTACCAGTGTCCGGAAGGTCCATGAAGTGAGCGTTCATCACTTCGTGATTACCTGTCGAGAGCTGAACACAAGATACGACATCCAGATTGTCGAAGGTGTGGATTGCAGGATTGAGAGTGTATGACTTCTCGATGATGATCGTCTGCGGGTAAGGACCTGTGAAGGTAACTGGTGTTCCCGTTGCTCCGGCAGGCCAGGCTCGTGGCTCCCAAGCCATTACCTGTCCTGCATAATAGCCGTACCCTGATGATGCGATGTCGCCGCTCTCAACGATAGCCGAGTAGAGTTTAAGAGGACTGGCTCCGAGGTCCTGCTCAGCGGTAAGTGTGTAGGTTGCTGTTCCACCGCTTGCGTTACCATCGAACGACACCGAGATATCGAGATAGCACGGAACTGAGAGTCTTGCGTTGATGTAGCTCTGGATGATCGACTGAGACCATCCTATCCTCTGATTGATACCGTCAATCTGGAATGTAGGTGTGTATAGCCAGTTGTAGAGTGCATCTCTACCCGAGTTGAAGGCATTACCAGCTGGACCGTTCGCGAAAAGGATCATTGGAGCTATATCGCCAGAGGCGAGATAGCCGTTCACCATGCTTTTAACAGCGCCCGCGCTGCTTGCACAGCTGCTTCAACCGGTCTGCGTGAACTCTTCAAACAGCACGACTCTGTCAGCTGACATCGCAATTGCTGCAAGAGACAGAAGAGCGATGAGTGTGAGTTTCCCCACGCGCGACCTCCTTTCAGTGTTACTGTATGCATCGATCAGGATTTCCTGTAATCAATGTCTTTGCGACTAGACGACCAGTCTACTATAATAGTCTTCACCAATAAGTTGCAATGCCAAATCCTTGTCTTGTACTGGCATCTGTTTATATCATACTACTTCAGTAGGAAAGTGGTGACCCGTGTGTATGAAGTTCGTTTCATTTACCGCGGTTCTCGTTATCTGCGGATTTTCACCGGGTGCGACAATCGAAGT
>JAOZQW010000525.1 GCA_029932015.1 Candidatus Fermentibacteraceae bacterium | reverse complement strand
GAAATGAGGCCCGGCCTGAGATCGTGGATCTAGATGTGATCGATAGTGAGTAATCCTTCAGAATAGTGAGAAGTGGAATCTCCACCCGCCACGCTATCCCAGAGGACGCCGAATATGTAGTAGGAACCTTCAGGTATCGCAACGCAACCCCACTTGTAGTCACTGGTCGGCTCTGTGGAAGCAACATCCTCTGCGATCAGCTCAATGCCGTTGTCAGGATTTGTATCAGTATCATAGTAAAGATCTATTACTCTGTACTTAGGTCCTTTGGAAACCCATGCGATCGTATAGGTGGTGTCAGCAGTAGCGCCACCTGGGCCTGGCTTCGAAATCCAGAGAAACAGCGGGTCGTGATCTATGATAAGAGTACTATCACTGTAATCAGTCACAGTAGTCGAACCGTCGAATAGCTCCGCGTATACATAGTACTCACCCTCGACCACTGCGGAACATCTCCAGGTGTAGTTGAAATCATCCCATGTAAGATCCGATACTATCGACACAAGACCACTACCCGGATTCGTGTCAGTATCGTAATAGAGATCGACTGTAGAGCCGCCAGGAGCGGAGGCAGCCCACTGCAACTTGTAAGTAGAATCAGCAAAAGCACCACCGCCGGCAGGAGGGCGTGTAACGAGGATATAGTAGCTGGCATGTGTAACGCTCAGAGTGCCATCGCTGTAATCCCCGGCTGACCGAGCGCCGTCAGCAGAGGGATGTATCAGGGCATAGACATACCAGTCACCCTCGGAAACGCTAAGAGTATTCCATTCATAGGAGCCTGTATTGCTCAGTCCGCTCACAATCTCTGTCATTTCTGCTGGATCATCGTCATCATCATAGAAGAGGTCGACAACAGCAGAAGCTCCGCCAGTAGCGGTCCACTCGATAGTGTAGCTGCTGTCCGCCGACGCACCCCCGGCAGGTGGAGCAGTTACTTCCATGGTGTACGGCACATGAATGATGGAGAGCTGTCCCGCACTCCAGTCAGTCGGATCATCCACCCCGACAAGGGCACCATAGATATACCAGTCGCCTTCGGGTGTCAGTGAACAGTCCCACTCGTAGGAACCGCTGTTTGGTACACCCAGGGCGACTGGATCAGCCGTTGTCCCAACGGTGTCCGCCGCATAGTAAAGGTTCAGCTCCAGCGAATCCGGAGCGTCACTCGTCCACTCGATCGTGTAGA
>JAOZQW010000238.1 GCA_029932015.1 Candidatus Fermentibacteraceae bacterium | reverse complement strand
CAGCTGAAGCGGGACAACTGTCAGCATGGGCACCATCAGGTCGGAGGCCTCGGGCACACTGATGACCCAGTCAGCTGCTTCAGTGATATCGCTGTCACCCTCCGTTGCGATCGCAAGAATTCTCCCCTGCCTTGCACGGACCTCCTGGATATTTGAGAGTATCTTGTCGTAGGCGGCACCCTTCACCGCTATGACAGCAATAGGCATCATCTCATCGATAAGTGCGATAGGGCCATGCTTCATTTCCGCCGCGGGATAGCCCTCTGCATGGATGTAGGATATCTCCTTGAGCTTGAGCGCTCCCTCGAGAGCTACAGGGTAGTTCACTCCCCGCCCGAGATAGAGAAAATTCCTGGCGTAGGTGAATTCCCTTGCTATCTGTTCGATCCTGCTTGAGTTGCTGAGGATAGTTCGCACCTTGTCGGGAGTGGCTATGATCTCATTGACCATCTCAAGACCGGTCTTCCTGTCGATGATGTTCCTTGCCCGTCCAAGTGCCAGCGAAATGAGAGTGAGCACCATCACCTGCGAAGTGAAGGCCTTTGTGGAGGCAACACCAATCTCCGGTCCTGCGTGAATATAGACACCGGCATCAGTCTCCCTGGCTATCGAAGAACCGACTACGTTGACTATGCCCAGAGCCCGGCATCCGCGCTCGGTGCCAAGCCTCAGGGCTGCAAGGGTGTCTGCGGTCTCTCCGCTCTGACTGATGACTATCATGACCGTTCCTGGAGTGAGCACCGGATTCCGGTATCTGAATTCGGAGGCGTACTCTACTTCAACTGGAATTCTGGCAAGTGACTCAATGAGATATTTGCCGATAAGGCCGGCATGCCAGGATGTACCGCAGGCTGTAATGACTATCCTGTCGATCGATCTCATATCCTCTATCGACATCTCTAGCCCGCCGAGATGGGCCGTTCCCTGGTTCAGGTCCAGCCTCCCCCTGAAGGCATTGGCAAGCGATTCGGGCTGGCTGTAAATCTCTTTCAGCATGAAATGGGGATAGCCGTCCTTCTCTATCTCGGCTATATCCCAGTCCACTCGCTCTATCCTGTCCCTGGTCATGGCGGGATGACCATTGTGCGAAGATATTCCCTTGAGATTTACCTGGATTATCTCGCCCTCTTCGAGATAGATGACATCCCTCGTATATGAGACAATAGCAGCAACATCGCTCGCTACGAAGTACTCACCGTCACCTATCCCGGCAACGAGAGGACTTCCGTATCTGGCCGCGACAAGTGAATCGGGTTCATCTGCTGATATGACTGCAATACCGTAGGCTCCCTGAACTCTGGAGAGAGCATCTCGAACAGCATGAAAGAGATCCTTGCCGTTGGAGACTTCCCTCGATATGACCTTCGTAAGAACTTCGGTATCGGTCTCGGAACTGAAGGTAACACCTTCATTCTCAAGCTCTCTTCTGAGTATCTGATAGTTCTCAATGATACCATTATGTACAAGCGCGATCCTGCCGGTCTGATCCAGCTGAGGATGTGCGTTCCGCTCTGATGGAACTCCATGCGTAGCCCACCTGGTATGGGCGATCCCGCTAGTAGGTTTGTGATCAAGTTCGGTGCCGAGTCTGTCGAGATCACTGACTCTGCCCTCGCAGCGCTTCATTATGAGTCCGTCAGGACCCTGAAGTGCATAACCCGCAGAATCATATCCTCTGTACTCAAGCCTCCTGAGACCCTGCAAAAGGATCTCCCTGGCCTCTTTTTCACCTACATAGCCTACTATTCCACACATAACTTCTCCACCGTTTCGTTGAACACGACCAGGTCTCTTTCAATCCCGGACATGCCGGAGCTCTCGGCGATGAACCTGATAACCGGTTCAGTCCCCGAGGGTCTCACATGTATCCATCCATCAGATCTTCGGTACCAGAGTCCATCGCGATTATCATCAGGCGGTCCCCATGCCTTCTCAAATCCGTTCATGACAGATTCGACAGGAACGCTGATACTCTTCTTGGTCTTGATCATGGAGTACTTTGGATAACTATCGACCCACTGAGATAGCGTGATATCTCCCCTGCACCTCAGAAGGGAGATCACACAGGCCATCCCCACACCGCTGTCCCTTCCAGGATGGCAGGCTCGGTCAATAACGCCTCCATTACCCTCACCTCCAGTGAGAGCATCCCTGGCTTCCATTTCCTCAACCACATTCACTTCACCGACGGGGCTCCTGAATACTTCACATCCGTACCTGGCAGCGGCATCCTCCGCAAGCCTTGATGTGGAGAGGTTAACCACACAGGGTCCAGGTCTCCCGGCCAGAATATGGTCTATTGCCAGCGCAACAGTATACTCCTCACCTATGATCCGTCCCCTGTCATCGACCAGGGCAAGCCTGTCTCCGTCAGGATCAAAGGCGAAGCCTACATCCGCACCGACTTCCTCCACCCTCTCCGAAAGTACGGATAAGCTTGAAACCGTTGGCTCAGCTACTCTGGGAAAGTCACCCTCCCGGGTCATATCCGGGTTTATGACATCAACATCTATGCCGAGGGCATCCATGAGCATAGGTCCGAAATCTCTTGCAGTTCCTCCAGTTACATCGAGGACAGCCTTGAATCTTCTTCCTTTAACTTCAACCCAGGGGAGCCGCAGAACTTTGTTCACGTGATCCTCGATGGAACCCGGTTTGCTGGAGGGGAGTCCAACACCTCTGTAATCAACTACGGGGATGTCCCTCTTAAGGAGGTCCATGAAGCTCCTGCGGGCATCAGTCCTCAGAAATACTCCATCCGGACCAATGAGCTTGAGCGCATTCCACTCACCTGGATTGTGGCTGGAAGTAACTGCTATACCTCCACGGATGCCCTCCCGCATGGCCTCCAGCTGGACTGTGGGAGTCGGAACGATACCCAGATCGATGGGGCTGCACCCTACAGACATAAGTGCAGCCTCTACCGCTGCCTGTACAGCTGGACCGCTCCGCCTGGTGTCCCTGCCCACTACAACTGGTCCTGATCCGAGTAGAGAACCAAAAGCCTTTGTGAAGCGTACGACGTCTTCAATCGTGAGCGAATATCCGAATACACCTCTAATGCCGGATCCGCTGATAATCGGGGAATTTATCATGAAACCATCCCGTAAAGGGGAGAGATGGAGCCGGCGAACGGGGTCGAACCGTTGACCTGCGCATTACGAATGCGCTGCTCTGCCAACTGAGCTACGCCGGCTCCGCGGCCATGGAAATTAGCCAAAGCCGTCCCAATCGTCAATAAGGTCAGAGTATCGATCCCTCGCCACCGAAAACACTGACAGGAAAGCTGATGCAGAACTGTGAGTAGCCCATATCAGTTACTTCGGCTGGATACACCATTGAAGTACTGCCGTCGATCAGGGCATTATCGGTCTTCAGGTCGGCAAATGAATGCCTGTACTCCAGCCTGCCCGAAACAGGTCTGAGCAGTGGTACCTCAAAACCGAGAGAGAAGCCGAAACCAACCGTATTCCCATCAGCTTCAACATAATCACCAAAATCATCAGTACCTTTGTAAGTGCCACTGATATAGACTGCTCCTGCGCAGGCAAAGACCTGAAAACCACGCAAGGGCTCAAATGTGACTGAGGGCATCGCAGAGACCATTACAGCACTGATCTCACCGTCCCAGCCACTCGGGGAGGAGTTCTTCCAGAAGTACTCTCCGGTAATTCTGAAACCGAGTACTCCGGGCGTATCAACATCAACTACAAGTCCAGCCGCGGTGCCTGGAGTAAGAAATCTGTCGCTGTAGGCTGAATCAACCGGGGCCAGGTTCGAGACGATCGGTCCCACATTGAGGGCTACTCCGTCGCTGGCAGAAGCGGCAGTTGCGAGAACCGGCAGAAGTACCAGACAAAGAAGTCTTGTCATCCTCCGGAACCTCCCCCGTCAGCGACTCGGGATCTGATATGAGCAAGTAGGCCACCTGCTTCGAGTATCTCGAGCATCTCGGCAGGCAGCGGCGGGAAGCTGAATACCTTCCCAGCAACGGTTACAGTCCCTGCGGAAGGGCTTATTTCTACACTATCCCCATCATCGTATGCATCAACTGCTTCCGGACTCTGAACAAGCAGAAGCCCCTGATTGATGGCGCTACGGTAGAATATGCGGGCAAACGAGCGTGCCAGAACAGCTTTCAGTCCTACATACTTGAGACCAAGCGAAGGCTGTTCCCTGCTCGAGCCGCACCCGAAGTTGCTTCCAGCTATAATGATATCACCTGGT
>JAOZQW010000237.1 GCA_029932015.1 Candidatus Fermentibacteraceae bacterium | reverse complement strand
ATGTGGTCGCACTCCCATACCGGAGTGCAACTCAAAGCGGTGTCGCCCAGATAGCGCTGGCCTTCGGCAAACCTCTTGTACTCACCAGGACGGGAGGACTTCCGGATCTGCTGGAGGAGGGTATCACCGGGATGCTCGCGGAACCCTCCGACTCGAACAGCATCGCCGAGGCGCTTATGAGCGCACTTGAACTCTCGACAATAGAGTCCACTCGGGCAGCTGTACTTGAGAAATCCCGGGAATTCAGCTGGGACAGATATGCCGTCAGACTAATGGAGGCCCTCGGATGAGGATCTGGGTCACGGGAGCGGGAGGATTCATCGGAGGAGCCCTTGCTGCATACCTTGGCGAGGCCGGTCATGAGGTCTCTGGCCATATCAGATCAAGAGATGGAGACCTGTCGGCATCTTCGATCCCCGATGATACAGAGATTATTGTTAACTCGATCGGAAAACTTGGTTCTCCCTCCGTTACGACCGGTGAGTTAACTCACTCCAATACCCTTGTGCCGAGTATGCTGGGAACGCTTGCAGGAGAGCGCGGGATACACTTGATACACCTCAGTACACCAGGCGTTACCGGCCTGACCATAGGGGCTGACGAGAATTCTCCATATGATCCATGGGGCGAATATGAAAGATCCAAGACTTCGGGTGAACAGGCTCTGCGTAAACATGAGGGACTTAAGCACGAAATGCTGACGATCCTCAGACCCGACTTTGTTTACGGACCCGGCGATCTCCACAAACTCGACCTCTTCAAACAGGTCTTCAAGGGCTGGATGCCTCTGATCGGATGGAATGGTGCTGTGCTGAGACCTACTTATGTCACCGATGTCTGTCGTGCGGTGGAAGCATCTCTTCCAGGCGGTTGCCTCAATGGAGGTACTTTCAATATCGGAGGTCCAGAGACCATCTCCGTACGGGGGCTTTCCAGAGCTATCGCCAGAGCATTCAGCAGAAGACTCCTTCTCGCGCCTATACCACTCAACATTTTCAGGGCTGCAATGAGGATCGCCCCCCTTCGCAGGGCAGGACTGAGCGAGAGCCGGCTTCAACTCCTCGGGCGGGACCACTATGTCTCCATCGAGAGAGCTTCTGCGGCCGGGTTCCATCCCGAATGGGATGTGGCAAGCGGAGTCTCCAGGACAGTTGAATGGTACATCTCACAGGGTATATTCAATTGAGTGCTATTGTTAAAGGGCATCCTGGTATGAAGATAGCTGCCAGGATAGGACTTGTCATTCTCATCGCGCTCGCAGCATGGATACTGGTGTCAAATGCGGGCAAATGGCTTGAGCAGATAAGGACCTTCTCCTGGACATTGAACTGGCCCATGCTGCTGATCTCCACGCTTCTTCTGGGCATATCCTATTATTTCACACCAGAGGGCTGGGTCAGGCTTGCTGGTGCTGCCGGATGCGATGCAGACAGGACATCTCTGCGGTCCGCATGGCTCCTCAGTCAGCTTGGCAGATATGTACCGGGGAAGATCTGGCTCCTCGCTGGAAGGGCGGGGTACCTCAAGGCAAACGGATTGTCTGCCGCAAGGTCAACCTCTGTCCCATTCCTTGAGATCCTTTACACCGCTGCCGCGGCAGGGCTTACGGGAGCCCTGCCGATACTCTTCTCAGATAACCTTTCATTCGGAGAACCAGCCATCCGGGCTGCCATCATTGCTTCGGGCGCGTGCCTTCTCCTCATCCCCCTCCTCTCCCCTCTCCAGAGACTGGTGTATCGGATCAGGTACGGGACTGTCCCCGACAAGATGTCTCTGCCCAGCCCTGCAGGAGCGGCCTGGATAATTGGACTGTACACCGCACTCTGGATAATCAGGGGGGCAGCTCTTTACATGTGGCTCCGCGGTTTCGGTCTGCTCTCGATCTCCCCGCTCGCCTGTATATCCGCTGCACCTTTTTCATGGCTGGCCGGTTATATTGTTTTCCTTGTGCCGGGAGGAATCGGGGTAAGAGAAGCCGCTGCAGTCGCTATGATCGCTCCCGCTGGTATGACCGGGCCGGTTCTTGCCGTCGTGGCAGGACAGCGCCTTGCGCTCTCTGCGATTGAGATCTGTTTCGCACTCAAGGCTACCCGGAGCACCAGACTGCTCGGACAAAGAAAGGTCGATCGATGAAGATTCTCAAGAAGAGGGGGGTTCTTCTCCTCCTTCTTCCGCTCTCAGTGCTTCTTGTCTACTCGAGTATTTTTACGTCCGCCAGGCTCCCTGGAGGTGACCTGAGCGATACGGTCGCCCAGGGTTATCCTTTCATGACCTTCACGGAGGAGAGCCTGAGGGAGGGACATCTTCCCCACTGGAATCCCTATGTCTTCTGCGGAATACCTTTCTACTCCTCATTCTCGGCCCCTGTATTCTATCCTGTCAGGGGACTACTGCTGCTGCTTGCCGGAACAGAGGTCACCGTCCGCTTTCTCTTCCCCATCCAGATGCTTCTGGGCGGATTGTTCGCCTGGATGTTCCTCGGCTCGATCGGCACAAGCCGCTGGGGCAGGATTGTGGGAGCCCTCGCATTTGCGATGACAGCCTGGTCCAACACGCTCTTTTATGCCGGTCACGGGAGCAAGATCATCTGCTGGAGCTTCCTTCCGCTGCTCCTCTACTCGGTAGAGCGATGGATGCGGACGAAACGCAGTCTCTTCATCGCCATTGGCGGCTCGGCAATGGGCATGATGGCGCTGGCAAGTCATCCGCAGATGCTGCTATACGCAGGAGGAGCTGCTGCGATCTGGGCCGGATTCAGGATATTCTCCATCAAGGATGGTCTGAAGCGCGGTGCCATTCGTGCAGTTGCTGGGATAGTCGCCATAGCTCTGCTGGGAACGCTGATCGGTGCTGTTCAACTGCTTCCGGGCTACAACTTTTCTGCCGAATCTTCGCGGGGCGAGGACCTTTCACTGGACAGGGCTGCGAGTTACTCCCTTCCACCGGAAGAATCGCTTACGATGCTCTTCCCGCATCTCTTCGGATACAGGCACGGATTCGATGACAGCACACTCTCAGGAGTACCTCTCTACTTCGGAAGACTCGGACTCAGACTGAGCAGTGAATTCGTCGGTGTATCCATCTTCCTTCTTGCCATGGCGGCCTGGTTCGGAGCCGACAGGAAGTACCGGTGGCCGCTGCTGGCGATAGCAGCGACCGGACTCATAGTCTCATGGGGAGGTTACACACCGGTATTCGGTCTCCTGTACAGAATAGTGCCTTTATTCAGAAAGCTCAGGGCTCCGCACATGGCCGCTTTCCTCACTACCTCCGCAATTGCTCTTGCAGCGGGACCCGGCTTCGACGCTCTCTTCAGGGATGACCGCCTCAGGAGCAAGCGGCTTCTCACGGCTCTGGGAGCCTTCATCGGTGCATGTCTGCTTGTTTTCCTTCTCTCCGGCAGTCTGCTAAAGGGTCTTCAGTCCGACTGGTGGCGCAATGTGGGCATCCCCGGCGGGACGGGCTATGCATCGGTCATCAGCAGGAGGATAGCGAATGCCGCACCGGATTTCCTCAGGGCCGCTGGAGCAGCTGCCGTACTTGCCGGTCTGATTCATTTCAGGAAGAAGGTCGCAGGCAATCCCGCGGTGCCCGGACTGATACTTGCCGCAGTTGCCGGACTGGAATTGATCCCTGTTGACAGGGATTTCCAGGTATTCCTCAACGTAACCGATGCTGAAGATGTTTTTGATATACCTGCGGGATTGGCTGATGAGACAGGGAGCGGTCGACTGCTGCAGGGAGGCAACGAGTTCGTCCAGTCCCGGATCAGATCAGTATCGGGATACCACGCGGCGAAACCCGCAGTGGTCGAGGGTCTTCAGCAGGCAATGAATGAGGGTGGCGTGCCCTCCTTCAGACAGACAGCCTATACGATCCTTCAGGCTGAGGGCTCCTACATGACCTATTCTCAGGTCAGGGAGGTCGTACTCGAGCAGGCGCTGGCCGCGGATTCCGGCATCTCCGATGAACTGCAGGCTCTGCTGCCGCCCATGCCTCTCCCGAGAGTGTTTTTTGCTGAAAGCTGGGTCATCCTGGAGGAAGAAGAGACACTCGAAGCGCTTGCCTCAGGTTCTGATCCTGCATCGGTTACAATTCTCAATTCAGATCCCGGGCTGCCACTTTCCGACGGAGCCGCAGGTGAAGCGGAACTGATCCTGGATGGGGCCGAGAATGTATTAATAAGGACAGAGAACTCCGAAGCCGGCCTGCTTGTACTCGCTGACACCTGGTATCCCCGGTGGAA
>JAOZQW010000018.1 GCA_029932015.1 Candidatus Fermentibacteraceae bacterium | reverse complement strand
AGTATGCAGGTCTCGCTATCGGTGTACGATATCTCAGGTCGGCTTGTTGGAGAGCATGAGAACTCCGTCATGGATGCAGGTGAGCATACCTCCGCCTGGGATCCGGGAGTATTGCCGTCAGGTTGCTATGTGATCCGTATGGTTACAGAGCAGGGAGTTGAAACGAGGAACTGCGTGCTGCTGAGGTAGAGGTTTAATGGTAAGTGGTACGCTTTTTCTTTCCGGCGTTCGCTACTCCATGAGCAGTTCATCCTTGTATAATCATGTTGAAGACGGCAGTGTCCGGAACAATCGGACGCTTGAGTTCTATTGAACTATGAACTTGGGAGGTTGCGGATATGAAGCGTGCGGTACTTTTTACGACAATTGCACTCACACTGATCCTGGCGGTCGCATGCAATCCAGCCGCATTTCTTGCTCTGTTCAACTGCGCGTTCCGGGTTGAGAATACCGACGACTTCGGCGTCTGCGGTATACAGCTGGATGAACTTGACGAACTGACGGTGCCTCAGATGGCGGAGGTTATAGCCTACTGGGTTGCAGGTGAGTGCCCGGTCGACTTCACTCTGAATATCGGCATCAGCAATCCGAACACCGGCGGGGGAGATACGCTGGAGACGACAGCGACTATGGTCTCCTTTGGCTGGGACCTCTATCTCGATAAGGATTCAGGCAAGGGATTCGATACTACCTGGGTCTGTTCAGGCGCGACAGCGGAGCATCTGACCATCCCCGGGACAGGTGAGACGGTTATCCTTCCGCTGGATATCCAGTTCGATGCCTTCACCATATTCGATGGGCTGATGGAGCTGCCTGCCCTTGTTGAACTGCTGCTTGCGATCGGTGGTATCGACAGTCATCTCCGGGACGATGATCACCTCGGCAGGCTCCTGCTTCATGCGGATCCCACTTTCGAGACTCCTTTCGGGGATATAGGGTACCCGGGAGGCCTCTGGGTCGGCCTGGACTGGGCGGATTGATCCCTTCAGATAGAGGAGCAGTCTTGATTCATAAGATTCAAACGTGTATTATTGAGCCCCATTGCGAGGCGGCGTAGCCAAGTGGTAAGGCAGTGGACTGCAAATCCACCATGCATCGGTTCAAATCCGATCGCCGCCTCCAGATTTCTTCCGGACTGGATCCCATGAAAAAGGTTCACATCTCGATCCGTATAGCGCTTGCTGCGGCAGCACTCCTGATGGCCGTTTCCGGCTATGTGTTCGGAGATCCCTTTGTCATATGGCAGAAGGCCGCGAGTATCTGTCTGGAATGCATAGGTATAGGCTGATGGGCCGTTTCGGTCGGACTGAGGTGCTCAGACGGGTGACGCAGCTTGTTTCTCTGGCAGCCGGTAACCTCTACATCAAAGGCTGGGCTGATGCTTCCATATACACAGGCGGCTCCAAGATGTTCTGCATCCCCGGGCTGCACTGCTACTCCTGCCCTTCCAGCGTTCTTGCATGTCCGATGGGCTCCATCCAGAGCATGGTCTCCTCCGACGGATTTCTTGGGGGGCTTGCTTCCGGAAGACCCGATGCTCTGGCAATACTCGGTATTCTCGGCTTCCTGCTCGCAATCGGCTTCATTGCGGGCAGGGTCGCATGCGGCTGGATCTGTCCGTTCGGTATGCTGCAGGAACTCCTGTACAAAATACCATCGCCGAAGATAGAAGTACCGGCCTCATGGAGGGCAGGCAAGTATTTAGTTCTCGTACTCTTCGTCTTCCTGCTCCCGATGACACTCAGGGCTGTTCCGGGCGCTGGAGGTGATCCCTGGTTCTGCAAGGTGATCTGTCCGGCAGGAACCCTGGAGGCGGGCTGGCCGCTCGTGATGATGAGCGGGGGAGAGGTATTCCAGACAGGTTTCCTCTTCACATGGAAGAGCGCCGTTCTGATCCTGGTGATACTCTGGTCGATTACTTCCAAGCGACCGTTCTGCAGAGTTCTCTGTCCGTTGGGAGCCTTCTGGGGGCTGAGCGGTAAACTTTCCGTATTCCGCATGCGTGTGGATGACAGCTGTATTGACTGCAGCAAATGCAGGACCGTCTGCCCCGTGGATATTGCCATACATCTCGATCCATCTTCCGCCGAGTGCATACGCTGCGGTCGATGCATCGGGGAATGCCCGGTTGATGCTATCCATCACACGGCCAGGGCCGGTGTGGAGACCAACAGATGAGAAAACATAAGCGGGTGCTGGACTGGCTCTGGATCCCTCTTGTGCTTCTCTTTCTGGTCCCTGTGGTAGTGAGCATAAGCGGACATTCCCGGCATGATCGTCCTTCCGAGCAGGGGATGCTGATTCTGGGGAGGTCAGGTCTTGACAGTCTGATCTCCGAGGCGGGTGGAAGACCTGTACTGATCAATTTCTGGGCCACATGGTGTACACCCTGCGTGGGCGAACTGCCTGAGATAGACATGGTTTATGCTGAGAGCAACGGAGGTATCCAGGCAATCGCTGTTGATATCGGTGATCCAGATCTGGAAACACTCCTGGAATTCAGGGAGGCTTTCAGTGTTTCAATGCCTGTGGTCTGGCTGAACCAGGAGGAGGCGCAGCGGTTGAAAGCGGAGTGGGAGCTTGCTGATGTGCTTCCCATCACGCTGTTTCTCGATACCGATGGAGCAGAGACATCGAGGATCTATGGAGCAAGGAGCATTGAGTTCTTCGAGAATGCCCTGTCCGGGGTGGATCTGCCTGACACATCTTCAGTAGAGGACCATGGAGATTATGTGCTTCATATCAATGTAGCTGGTGATCCTGCGGAGTCGCTGACACTCCAGCTGATCGAGCTCTCTATCGAGCTGGCAGGTGAGGAGGGAGTGGACATTTTCGATCCGGCGGATCCTGATGATCTCGCTATGCTTGATTCACTGTACCTGCCCGCTTCCGGCTATCCCTATGCGCAGCCATGCGTAGGGGATGCCTGCGGGAGACCCTCCAGGAGTGTGGAAGAACTTCTTCAGGCTGTGGAGGCTCTCTCTCCTTGACCTCGCCTCTGGTCTCTGTACTCCTCCCGTACCGGGATGAGGAACTCTTTCTCGGCGAGGCCCTGGATTCTCTCAGACGACAAACTCTCGATGATATAGAAGTGCTTATGGTGAACGACGGTTCCACTGACGGTTCCCTGTCCATTGCTGCCGCCTTTGCCCGTTCTGATACAAGGTTCAGGTGCATTGAATGTTCCGGCAGAGGTCTGGTTGATGCCCTGAATACGGCGCTCTCGGAAGCGAGGGCTCCGTGGGCGGCCAGGATGGATGCCGATGATATCTCTCTTCCTCGGAGACTTGAACTGCAGCTGCAGGAGGCAGTGAGGCTCGGACCTCGAACAGTGATCTCCTGCCTGGTGCATTGCTTCCCGGAGGAGATGGTCTCTGACGGATACAGGGTCTATGAGAATTGGGTCAACAGCCTCATAGATCCTGATGAGATCGAGATGGGGCTGTTTACCGAGAGTCCGATCCCTCATCCGAGTGCGTTTTTTCATAGAGAGAGTGTTTCCGATGCCGGCGGCTATACAGAGAGAGAGCTTCCAGAGGACTACGAACTCTGGCTCAGACTCTGGAAGGAGGGTTTCCGATTCCAGAAGGTTCCGGAAGTCCTCCTCCACTGGCGTGAAAGACCTGACCGACTCTCAAGGACCAGTTCAGCCTACTCTCTCTCATCATTCTACCGGCTCAAGGCGAAGTATCTTCACTGGGTGCCATCTGTGCGAAGGAGCGGTGGAAGAGTACTGATTGCGGGTGCAGGCCAGACCGCGAAGAGACTTTCGAAGTATCTGATGAGGGAGGGATTCGAGATAGAGGCCTTCATCGACCCGGATAAATCCCGCGAAGGTACTCTGCTGCGAGGAAAACAGGTGGTTCCTCCTGAGGCTGTCGGAGACTGGTCCCTTCCAGTCATAGTGGCCGTCAGGGCTCCCGGAGCAAAGATGGAGATCGAGGGATACCTGCACTCCTCAGGACTTGTCGAATGGCGGGATTTCGTCATTTGTTCCTAGAATTTTCATGTCGCGCATGTAAAACAGCCGATCTGGAATTTGTCTATTTTCAGCCTGCGGATATATTCGAGAGGAAGAGGCATGAAATGAGACCGCATTCAATGGGAGCCAAGGAGGTTTGAATTGAAGATCCATGAGAAAATGAAGGATGGTGTTCTTATCATCTCCCTCTCCGGCAAGGTCATCGGTGGTCCGGACCTCATGAACGTCAAGACCGCCTTCCAGAACGCTGTGAATCAGGATATCGACAGCGTACTGCTTGATCTGGGAAAAGTCAGCTGGATGGACAGCTCAGGCCTCGGGATAATTGTGTCCGGCCATACTACACTCAGCCGTGCAGGCGGTGCCCTGAAAATCCTGAACGCAACCAAGAAGATAAATGAACTGCTCATCATCACTAAACTCAGCACCATCTTCGAGACCTTCAGTGATGAAACGGAAGCTCTCGCGAGTTTCGGGGAGTAATTGTGCGAGGTATACAGATACAGCTCCCGAGCGAGTTCGCTGTACTGGAGCCCCTTCAGATATTCATAGAGGGTCTCGGCGCTGCCGCCGGGGTGGAGGAGGATGAACTCTCGTCGTTATCCGTCTCTGTTATTGAACTCGTCAAGAACGGAATGGAGCACGGCAACGGCTCCGATCCCGGGAAGATGGTCACCATCAGTGTTGATTCCTTCGATAGCCGGATAAGGTTCTTTATCGATGATGAGGGCACATGGGCTCCAGAGAACGCACCGGGTTTCAGACCGGGGGAAGGAGAGGAGCTGCTCTCAACCAGGGGCAGAGGAGTACTCATTGCCAGGAATCTGGCCCGTTGGGTCGAGTATGGTCTCACTCCCGAAGGAAAGACCAGGGTCACCCTAATCTGGCCCCTGAACTGAGACCGGTTCACCGGATGTGAACAGTTTCAGATTCGTCGTTGTCCCTGACCGCTCCGATCTCCCTGCCGGGATCTCGGACCTGTTGCTGAGTGATGCGCTTTCCCTTGAACCTCCGAGATGGGCAGACTCACTCACACTATCCGACAGGAATGAGTCAGCCCCGGACGCTCTCCTGCTCATATTCGGAGGACCTCCAACTTCTTCACTGAGAAACATCTTCTTTCAGGCTTTCCGCAGGAATGTGCCTATAGCCGCTCTCTGTTTTGGCCAGCCTCCTGAAGGCGACACTATTGTGCTGGAGCTATCCGAGCATGAACGATGCTGGTCCTTTTCTTCTCCTGCAGAGGGTAGACAGCTTATTTTCAATCAGGTCCAGGATTGGATCAGGGAACTTCGAAGAGAGACCTTTTCGTTCCCCAAGGGCAGGGAGCTCCTGGATTCATACAGCGACTCGGAAGCTTCTCCGGTCAACGAGGAGATCTACTCAAGGGCCAGAGAGGTGTTTCTGAGAAGGGGCGTTGTCTGTCTCAGTGGTTTTCTGGGAGCCGGGAAGACTACCATTGCCAGGAAACTCCTCATTGAATCCGCCGAGGATGGGCTCAATCCCATCGAGATCATTACGATGGATCTTGATGTCAACCACGTCGAGAGTTTGCTCACAGGACCGGAGGATTGTGCGGTTTTCCTTGACCTGGACACTCTTCGGAGGATGATCCCCATCTATCCAGCCGGTCTCTGGTCTGTCGTCCTTTCGATGATGATACGGACAACTGAATCACGGAGAAGGCTGGTCCTGGCCACATCCTTCTCAACTATTGCCGACATTTTCAACCAGTATGGTGATGCTCATATCAGACTCCCCGAACCGGGAGAAGAAAGGCAATGGAGGCTTCAGCAGGGCCGTGAGGCACTTGAGTGGTATGGCTCTCTGGAACCTGTTGAAATGGCCAGTCTTCTCCTGCTGGCTGCTTTCGATCCCATCGTGCCCGAGGCCGTATTCAAGAGAACACTGTTCAGCCTCTGGGAACGGCTTCTTCTCATGGAAACAGGCTCTCTGCCCTCGAAGAAGCAACTCGAGAAGCTTTATTCCCGCTCTCTCGCTTTTAAGAGCATAGCCCCGTTCAGGAGGATATCCGGAGGGGGAGAGGGCTACATTGCCACAACTGATACTATGAAGATGTGGGCTGTTGACGAGACGGTCCGAAACCTCCTCCGCCAGAACGCGCCTGTGATGCGGATACTGGCTGACACTCTTTTTGAAAGTAATGAGCCCGGATTGCGAAGGGCGGGGTACTTTCTTGCCGGATTCTATCTCGATCTTCCTGTTGAACTGCGTTCCAGGGTCTTCATCAACATCACGGATGAGGATTCAAGGGACAATATCATGGATGTCATGCACACACTCCTTCGGTCGCCGGGGCAGATCGACCCTGCCGTAGCCAGTCTATGCAGAAGGCTCATGAGCACCGGGACTGCGGAGGTCAGGGCCGCGGTTGCCGAGCCCCTGGGTAAGCCCTGGGTAGTTGAGTCTCCTGCACTGAGCGATCTCGTGATGTCCACTGCTGACGATCCTGAGGCGCTTGTCAGATCCAGGCTTTTGCAGGGTCTCACGATGTGGGGACTGACTGAGAAGGGCGAGCAGATCTACCGGAAGCTGATGCAGGATGAGTCGCCTGAAGTACGATCCATCGTTCTTCTTTATCTTGGCACGATGTTCCCTGAGCTCTCTGAGGAGGAGCTCTCGCTGGTGAACTCTGTCCTGGAGGGAGCCGATGCCAGGGGACTCGTGGCCCTGACATGGGGTCTTCTGAACAGGCGGCCTGAAGAACTGAGTCCTGAATTCCATGATTTTCTCTGGGTACTGATCAGCAAGCTCTCCAAGGGTGGCAAGGGGAGGCTGGCCTGGCAGATCGGTGCCAGACTCAGGCTGTTCAAGAGGGAGGTGAGAGAACTCCTTGCGGAGGATCTCGACAGGGATGACCTGCTTCCCGTAACCCAGTGTATGCTGATGAACTACCTTTCACTTGAGCCTGAAGAAAGACAGGGTATCTGGCGTATTGTGGATGATGAGGTTACCGGCAACAGAGCCTTTGCGAGCATGGTACTCAGCTACTTCGGGATAATGGATGAGTCAACGAGAGGAGCGCTAGTGCGCTCTATATTGGCTTCCAGCAGGCATGAGGGTATCGATGCGCTCAGCCAGCTCATCCAGAGAGGAAGAGTTGACCTGTTGGATGCCTCTGTTAGAGAGATGGACTGGATTCTCTCCTCTGGTGATGTAGAGGCTCGATCCTGGCTGCCGCTCTTCCTTGTCTGGAACAGAGCCGAATTCGGTGAGATGGGATCAGAGCTTCTGGATAGGATCGTTCGAGACTCCTCACCCGAGATCAGGAAGGCTCTGGCCAGGGCCATTCGACTGCTTGGAGACTACACAGAGGACACCGCAGGAATGCTCACTTCCCTCGCAGACGATCCCGAGAGATCAGTCAGAGCTGCAGTTGGTGAGACACTGGGCGAATTCGCCCCTGATATCAGCAGTGAAGTGGCCGGCCTGATTGAAGCTCTCCTCGATGATGATGCGCCGTTCGTAAGAGCCAGGACGCTTGCAGGTATTCTCAGGAATACTGCTCTCTCGGTCGAGGAGCAGAGCCGTTTCGTACTGAAGTACCTTGACGATCCCTCTCCCGAGGTCAAACTCGAGGTGATACGAGGGATCGGCAGGTGTCTTGCTCTCTGCTCCGGAACAGAGATAGAGGAAAAGCTGGTCGAGATACTTGCTGATGGCGACAGGAACGTCCGGCTTGAAGCAATTCGTCTCGTGACAGGTACTCCTGCTCTGCTCACTTCTGATATTCTCCGAAAGCGTATTCCCGATATTCTACTGGACAGGCATATGGCTGGTCCCGCGCTTGCTGAGGAACTCGGTATGGCGAGGAAGATCCAGCTGGATCTCCTGCCTGATCAGCCTCCGTCCCCTGAAAGGTTCGATATCGAGATATTCTATCGTCCGGCGAGAGAGGTCGGAGGGGATTACTATGACTTCTTCATGCTTCCCGGCAGGAACATGGGGATCGCAATAGCGGATGTTGTAGGTAAAGGGATTCCAGCCGCTCTGACCATGGCAAGTCTGAAGGGCAATCTCGACGCATATGTCAAGAGCCTCTTCTCGATCAATGAGATCATCGCGAGGGTCAACGACTCATCCACTTCCACCGAGAGTGATCCGATACTGACAGGACTATTCTACAGTGTCCTGGAACTGGACAGCGGTACGCTTACCTATGTCAATGCCGGTCACAATCCTCCACTCCTCATCAGGAGGGGTGGGAGCGTTTCGATACTTGATATCGGCGGATTGATCCTTGGTCTCCTGCCTGAAGCAGAATACACGTTCGGCACAGAGAAGCTGGAACCGGGGGATGTTCTGATCCTTTATACGGACGGTCTTACGGAGGCCATGAGCATCGATGGGGAGGAGTACGGTCTGGACAGATTGAGGGATCTTGTTCTCGATTCAAGGGACCTCTCCGCCAGGAAAATAGTCAACAGCCTGCTGGACTCCATAACTGAGCACTCTGAAGGAACTTCCCAGGGCGATGATCAGACACTCGTTGTCCTGAAGTACAGATGAGCGATTCCATATATCTTCTGACCGACTTCGGTATTATCGATACTTATGTTGCGCAGATGAAGGCCATTCTCCTCTCCGGAACTCCCACCGGAACCACGCTTGTCGACCTTACGCATGAGGTGAGCCCGGGAGCTATTCCAGAAGGTGCCTATCATCTCTGGGCCAGCTGCCGCTTCCTGCCCTCTGGTTCGGTTGTGCTCGCTGTTGTTGACCCCGGTGTCGGGTCTGACAGGCGAGCGGTAGCTGTCCGAGCCGGAGATGTTCTTTACATCGGGCCGGACAATGGTCTCTTTGGATTGCTGGATCTGGAATGTGCATGGGAACTCCCGGCCGCCGGCCCAGACGCGAGCAGCACCTTCCACGGGAGGGATGTGTTCGCTCCCGCTGCCGCCAGGCTCATTTGTGACCCCGGCTGGCTGAACTCACTGGATGAACTGAGTCTTGATTCCCTCTCGGGCATCGGTATAGAGAGCGCCATGAAGGTTAAGGACGGCATCATGGTCTCCGCAGCACATGTTGACCGTTTCGGAAATATCATCCTGTGGCTGCCTGCGGATACTCTCGATGACGGTGATCATGCATCTCTCGTCCGCGAGGGTGGGAGAAGGACTCCCCTGACACGGGTCCGTACCTACAGCGGTTGCACTGGATACCTTCTACTGAGAGGAAGTCAGGGACTTATGGAGATCGCTTTGGACGGTTCCTCTGCCGCCGCAGTCCTGGGCATCGTTCCGGGTGAGAGGTTCATGCTGGAGATGGTTGAATGAAATACATAAGTCTTCTTCTGCACTGGTATCAGCCGCCGACTCAGGATATTTCGCTTGTGCGTTCGATCGATGCTGAATGCTACCGGCCTGTTTCGAGACTCCTCGCACGGATGGGTGTCCCAGTCGGGGTGAACATCAATTTTTCGCTTACCGAACAGCTCCAGGCAACGGGTTCAGATTCGCTGGAAAACCTGCGGAGTGCGGAGGGGGTGGAGTTCACCGATTCAGGCGCCTACCATCCGATATTCCCCCTGATCAGCTCCGACGATGTGAGAAGGCAGCTCGACCTCAATAGGCAAGGTAATTCTGCTCTGCTCGGAGCGGGCTATGTCCCGACCGGAGTATTCCCTCCCGAGATGGCATGGGCTCCCTCCCTGGCCCCTCTTCTATCCTCCCTGGGATACACCTGGACCGTTACTGATGACCTTCCCTGGAGCTGGACCGGTAGGGATGTGCCCTGCGATTCAGTACCGAGAATGGGCAACCTCTCCATTTTGCTCAGGAGTAATTTCTGGAGCAACCGCATCTCCTTTCATGGAGTTGATGGAAGAGAGACAGTGAGTGAGATCGTTGCGGGGATGGACTCCTGGGCCGGAGAGGGGGACTCCTATATCCTGATAGCCATGGATGTCGAGACATACGGTCACCACAGAAAAGGAATGATCGAGACTTTTCTGGAACCCTTCCTCGATGCGCTCATGGAGAGCGAGTACGCTGAGATAGTGGTTCCCGGCCGTCTTCCTGAGCTCTTCCCACCTCTTGAATCCAGAGTTCCGGCAGGGAGCTGGTCGACGATGGAGGCAGACCTGGACCAAGGGAAGCCATGGCCCCTCTGGGATGACCCCGACAATGTTATCCATACGGAGCTGAGGAGGACTCTATCGATGGTTGCAGATGCTTCGCGGGAATGCGGATGGGAGAGGGTTGCGCCATTGGCGGACAAGATGTTATACTCGTGCCCGTTCTGGTGGGCGGACAAAGGGCGCTTCAGCGCCGTACAGGTTCGCCGAGGACTGACGCTGATTCTGGAAACAGCACTGGCGGTTCTCGCCGAGACAGGCGACAGGGAGATGATGGACAAGATCATGACCGGAGCCTGCAGTATACCGGTGATAACCGGAGAGGATATGGAGAATGCCTAAAAAGGAACGCACCTTCGTTGCGAAGCTGGCTCATGAGGCCAGGAAGACGCACAAGGAGGAGTGCCCCGTCTGCGGCAAGGATCGTGTTGCCGTAGTGATTTACGCTGCCGTATACAATGATGAGGGCACCTGGCGTCCTCAGCGACGCAGGATGAAGCTCTGCGACTGCAACCGGAAAGAAGTCTACGGCTAGGCGGTCGAGCGAAGGACTGGATGGGGTTCTTTTCCTCGCAGCCGGATTCGGCACGAGGATGGAGCCCCTTTCTCTCGTCCGTCCCAAGGCACTGCTGCCCTTTGGTGACAATACTGTTCTCGGAAGACTTGCAGGTCAGTTAGCGGAACTCCATCCTCAGAAGATCGCCATAAACGCATCCAGATGTCCAGAACTCCTTGCCGAGGCACTCAGGCGTGTCTTTCCGGATCGTGAGCCGACTCTCTGCTTCGAGGAGAGACCACTCGGCGCCTCTGCAACTCTGGCCAGAAATGCTCATCTGATGTCAAATGGTACATGGATGATCGTGAATACAGACATGGTGATGGATGAGTTCGACGCAAGTGGCTTGCTGGAAGCTCACAGATCGGCTGGAGCTGACTGGACTGTACTTGTCGGGAGAATGCCGAACTCGGGTGATTACGCGCCCCTGTCTCTTGATGAGAATGGTGGCTTTGGAACTGGAGGTTCCATTCCACTTCACTATTGGGGGATCTCGGTTATCGAGCCGAAGGTGTCATCAGTATCTGCTCGAATTCAGTGTTGCGGGGGACTCTTCTCGGAACTGACCAGAGAGATCCTTGAGCAGGGGGGGAAGACCTCTTCCTTCATGGGTTCCGGAGACTGGCTTGATATGGGTGATATTGGTATGCTTCGTTCGAATATTCTCAGGGGGGAAAGCTACATTCATCCCGGTGCCTGTCTTGCGGCCGGAGTCCGTCTGGAGGGCCGGAACTACATAGGCAGGGGATGCATACTGGCGGGAGGGACCTCTGTCACCGATAGTGTTATGCTTCAGGGATCTTCTCTTGAATCCGGAGAACTTATTGAAAGCCTGGTGCCGTGGTTCTGCACGCGGCGATGATGGGAGCTGCAGTTGAAGAGGATGACCCCGGAGCTAGAAGATTGGCTGAGGAGTGTGCTGGGCAGCAACGTCGTTGTTGAAAGACTTCCCGGAGCCGTATCAGGCCGGCTGTTCTGGAGAGTCTTTTCCAGTCGGGAGACATTCGTACTGATGGATAGCGGCAGAACTCCGCTCTGGCCCTGGCTGGATATTCATAACTTGCTTTTGGACAGGGATTTTCCTGTACCATCTATCATTGCCTTCGAGCCTGATAACGGCTGGGCTCTTCAGGATGACCTCGGTGATACGAGGCTGCTGGACACTGATGAAGAAGTGTACCCGGTCCTTCTCGAAGGCGCTCTCTCCCTGCTCAACAGGATGCAGAGGGAACTGGATCAGGAGGTCTGTGCCGGATCTGTAGCAGGCAAGAGGAGCTTTACACCTGCTTTCTATATGGCCGAGCTTGACCAGACACTTGAATGTCTCTTCTTCACACTGCTTGAAGTACACACGGAGGATCTGCTCCATCTGCAGGAGAAGATGAGAGAGCTCTGCGGTATGCTGGATGGCACCGGTGTTTTCACTCACCGCGATTACCATAGTGCCAACATAATGGTCAGGGATGGGCAGCTCCTGATGGTTGACTGGCAGGATGCGCGGCTGGGACCTGCTGAATACGATCTGGTCAGTCTGCTCAGGGACAGCTATCGGGATATCGGTCCTGCCTGGGAGGAAAAGGCCAGGCGGTTCATCGTCTCGAGGGGTGATTCTAACATCTTCAGGGTAGCAATGAGCGCATGTCAGAGGAGCATCAAGGCAGCCGGTTCCCTTGCACACCATTTCAGGGCTACCGGTGATCGGAAATATCTAAGCCACCTTCCGAGAACCTTCAGGTACCTGGATGGTTATGCTGAGCTGTGTCCCCAGCTAAGGGGGCTCGTTGATGAGGTCTACCGTATTCTCGACGAGAATGCAGGGCAGATCGATCTCAGGGACTTCAGGGACTCGGACACTCCCCAGGTCGCTGACCGACAGGATTGAACCGGGAGGAAAGGGAGTCATGAAGAGGATACTGACCGGAGACAGACCTACGGGTCCTCTGCACCTTGGACACTATGTAGGCTCGCTGATGAACAGGGCAAGGCTCCAGAGTGAATACGAAACCTTCATAATCGTGGCCGATGTGCAGACCCTGTCAACCAACTTCGCTCATCCTGAGCATCTGCCCGAGGATGTGCGAAGGGTCACTCTGGACAACCTCTCCGTCGGGCTCGATCCCGGGAAGGTCAGTATCTTCATTCAGAGCATGGTCCCACAGATCGCCGAGCTGACTGTCATATTTTCGATGTTCGTCACCGTGAACAGACTGAGGCATAACCCGACCATCAAGACCGAAGCGGGACAGCATGGGTTCGAGGACAACATGACCTACGGATTCCTCGGTTATCCCGTGAGCCAGGCCGCGGATATTCTCTTCTGCAGAGCGGACCTGGTCCCGGTGGGGGAAGACCAGATGCCGGTTGTCGAAGTATCGAGATTCGTGGCCAGGAGATTCAACGAGCTCTATGGTGAGGTCTTCCCTGAACCTGAAGGTCTCATGTCTGAAACCGCAAGGCTCATCGGTCTGGACGGCCAGGCAAAAATGTCCAAGTCTCTCGGCAACTGCATCTACCTGAGCGATACCTCCGAGGAAGTACGGAAGAAGCTCATGTCCGCAGTCACCGACCCTGCCCGGATCAGGAAGGATGATCTGGGGCATCCGGAGATATGTACCATCTTCTCATACCAGAAGGCTTTCAATCCGACCGAAGTCTGTGATATCGAGGAGCGCTGCAGGGCGGGCACTATCGGCTGCGTAGCCTGCAAGAAGAGGATGATAGAGGTGATAGAGACGATTCTCGGCCCGATCAGGGAGCGCAGGCTCCAGTTCGAGGCTCCGGGCATGGTCGAGGAGATACTCAGGACCGGTACTGAAGCGGCCAGACAGGAAGGGGAGAGGACCATGGAAATGGTCAGGGAAGCAATGCACATCTCCTACTTCCAGAGGTGAACGGAGAACAGCAATGGAGCTCTACAACAGCCTTACCAGGACAAATGAGGAATTCGTACCTCTCAATCCTCCATTCGCCGGTGTCTATGTCTGCGGCCCGACAGTATATGGACACAGCCACCTCGGTCATGCAAAGAGCTATATCTCATTCGATGTACTGGTAAGATATCTGGGGCATCTAGGATACAGGGTCAGGTATGTCCAGAACATCACCGATGTGGGACACCTGACCGATGATGCAGACTCCGGTGAGGACAAGATCGAGAAGCAGGCCCGGCTGGAGCGTGTCGAGCCGATGGAGCTTGTTGAGAGGTACACCAGATCCTACTTCGAGGATATGGACGCTCTCAACCTCCTGAGACCCGACATCTCGCCAAGGGCTTCAGGACACATCCCCGAGCAGATAGAGCTGATCAAGCGACTCATTGAAGCAGGGCACGCCTACGAGGTGGACGGTTTCGTCTATTTTTCAGTTGCCAGCTTCCCCCGCTACGGTCAGCTTTCTGGCAGAAAGCTGGACCAGCTCATCTCCGGCTCCCGGGTTGATGTCGACCCCGGCAAGAAGGACCCGAAAGATTTCACTCTCTGGAAGGCCGCGGGAGAGGATCATATCCTCAGATGGAACTCACCATGGGGCTGGGGCTACCCCGGATGGCATCTGGAGTGCTCTGCAATGGCGATGAGATATCTCGGCGAGACCATCGACATCCATGGCGGAGGTCTGGAGAACATCTTCCCCCATCACGAGTCGGAGATCGCCCAGAGCGAGGGAGCAACAGGGGTAAGATTCGCAAGGTTCTGGATGCACAACAATATGGTCACGGTCGATGGCCGTAAGATGGGGAAGAGCCTCGGCAACTTCACCCTCCTCAAGGATATCTTCAGCAGGTTCGACCCAATGGTCGTCCGCCTGTACGTTCTGCGCAGCCACTACAGGAGTCCGCTTGATTTTTCGGACGAGGGACTTGATTCCGCGAAGAGCGGTCTCGAGAGACTATCCTCCTTCCGGGGCAGGCTCGGTGACATCCCGGCAGAGGAGTCAGAGATCTCACCCGGGGCTGCTGCAATCGCAGCAGAAGCGGAGGCAGTCTTCACTGCTTCCATGAACGACGACCTGAATACACCTGGAGCGATAGCCGCTGTGTTCGACCTGGTCAGGGCAGGCAATGCTCTTCTCGACAGCAGCGATACTCCGGGCGACCGAGCCTGCCTCGCCAATGTCATCGAGACTATGGCCGGGGACATACTCGGGATAAGGCTCTCTGCTGCAAGCGATGGTGCCGGGGTCGACGATCTCTGCTCGATCCTGGGTGAGGTCAGGGGCTACCTCCGGCAGAACAGGCTCTTCGACCAGACCGACCACATGCGTGACCGCCTCGAAGAGACGGGTTTCATAGCCAAGGACCTGCCCGGCGGCGTGAGCGAGATCAGGAAGAAGTAGCTTTCGATCTCAGGTGTGTGCTTCATTCAGGATCGAGCTTGAACTTGAACTGTCAGTTTTCAGAGGTCTTATCAGCATTATTATCGGCTGAGATCCTGCTGCGGCGGACGTTCTGGGCGATGACTTCCTCGATGAGATGCCTGTTGTGAGATGCAGTGTCCGCAAGTGAAGCGAACAGAACCAGCAGAACCGCAAAAGTCATCATGAAGAAGCCTGCGATGGCGACACCTGCGAATGGTGTGACGTTCCCCGTGAACAGCCATCTGACAAAGACGAACCCATCCGCGCCAAGCCCGAGCAGCATGAGGACGACCGCAGGGATACCGTAGTATTTCCAGGGTCTGTGGTCGTGTGCAGTAGAGTACATCGCCGCCAGAGAGAGAACCGCATAGCGCCAGAGGTTGCCTGCTATTCTCGATGTGCCGACCGGCCTTGTTCCGAGAACTTTGACCGGGACTTCGAGAATAGTGAGTCCTTTTCCCGCCAGATCGATGAGCACTTCCTGCGTATACGTAAACCTGCTGAAACTGGAGAGTCTCTCAAGAGCTCTCGGGCCATAGACCCGGTAGCCGCATGTAGCGTCCTTGATGGGTACTCCTGATAATCTGCTGACGAGCCTGGCGACCCGCCGGTTGCCCCAG
>JAOZQW010000236.1 GCA_029932015.1 Candidatus Fermentibacteraceae bacterium | reverse complement strand
GAGGTCTCCATGACCATCTTCCGAATGCGTTCCGCAACCTCCGCACCATCTCTGGAGCCAGCAAAGGGAAGCAGGCAGACGAACTCCTCGCCTCCATAGCGAATGGGAAGGTCTATCTCCCTGAGTGCTAGTTTTATAGCGTTTACTACAGCTTTCAGGAGAGCATTCCCAATCGGATGCCCCCACGAATCATTGTAATGCTTGAAATCATCAATATCGATCATTATCAGCGAGAAAGGATTATTCGTGCGATCCGTCCTGCGGAACTCTTCAAGCAGTTTCTCTTCGAATACCCTCAGGTTGCCGAGACCGGTGAGCTGATCCTGCCTGGAAGCCTGCAGAACCTGAGAGTGCAGAACTGCATTTCCAAGCGCCGTGGCTCCATAATTGGCAAGTGTAGTCACTGTCCTGACTGACTCCGGACTGAATCTGTCGGGCAGAGGGCTCTGAATGTCAATAAGACCAACCACCTTGTCCTGGTACATCATCGGAACAGCAAGTTCGCTCCTGGTGGAGCTCAGGTTCTCGATGTACCTTCCGTCCTCCCTTGTATTGGAAATATTCAGCGGCTTGCGCATGATGACGGCATGAGCCGCGAGCCCCCTCATGCTTCCTCCCCCTCCATCCATACCTGCGGGAGATTCGTCTATTCGGATCTTCATCCCCACCGGATGGTTGTTCTGATCGTATCCAGCCGTTGCCACAACCTGGATGGAGTCCGGCATCAGGGAGTTCTGCGTGCCATCAGCCTTGAAGACGGCAATCGACTCCGATTCGAAAGACCTTCGCAGGACTCTCGCAAGTTCGCTGCAGGTTCGCTCAATATCCTGGCTGGAGTTGATCTCCCTCCCAACCTCTGAGATGTTCTCCAGTTCAGCGTTTCGCCTGCTGAGATTCTCCCTGAGCACATGCTCCCCGGTGACATCGGTAGCCATTATCACCAGACCGGAGAAGTGTCCGCCCCGGTAAAAGGGGATGTAGCTCACACTGAGGACCTGATCGCCGATCCCTGATCTGGCGGAGTGCACGATGGTGTTGAGGACCTGCACTTCTTCTCCCAGAGCACGGTCGAGGGAATCTCCATCAGCCGCAAGCATCGGCAGGACTTCCTTTATCTTTCTGCCGATGATCTCCGAGGACTCTACACCAAAGAGTTCGCAAGCCCGGCTTGTTGTCTGGAGAAGCATGCCGGAGCCGTCCACCACCAGGATCCCGGAATCAAGGCTGTTCATTATTGCAGACATCTGCTCGCGCTCGTCGGTCACCTCCTCCAGCATCATGGCGTTCAGGATCGATTCGGCCGTATGAATAGCTGTATGTCTCAGAGCTTCAAGGTCCCCGTCCGTGATCTTCTTGCCGGTCAGCGATCTGTCACAGCGAATCAGGCCGATCGGTCTTCTGGCTGCTACAAGGGGAGTATCGATATACTCCATTGTTCCGCCCCACCAGAGTCTCTCGTCAGCGGCATCCACTTCCGAAGAGCGTACCTGCCTCAGTTCCCTGATGGCAATACCGAGCGGCAGGTCCTTATGATCCCTGACAAAGGTGGAATCAGGTACACCGGAGAGGTTCCGTCCCTGTTTGGTAAGCGTTACCAGTTCGTCGGTCTCGGCCAGGTATCTGCAGACCCAGACCCTGTCGAACCCGAGTCCAGCCAGGACACCGTTGGCAAGCCGCCGGAAGATCCCGCGAACGTTCATTGTCCTGCCGAGTTCTTCAGTGAGTTTCCAGGTTGCTTCGAGTCTGTTGACCCTGTCCTCGAGGTTGGTGCAGAGCTTTTCCAGTATGGCTTCCCTGGCAGGAGGTGTACCTCTGACTATCTGGAAAGGTGTATCAGCCGAACTCATCTCGAGAAGAGTCCTGCAGATCGCACTGAAGGCTGCGGGTCTTATAGGAAGCTCTTCGATGCGGTCTACACCAGCCCATTCTGCTCTAAGACGAAGGGATGCATCAACCCCCGGAGTAAGCAGCAGGAATGGTACAGCTGAGGTGAGGGGCTCTCCCTTCAGATACCTGCATACACGCAAACCGCCAAGTCCGGGGAGGAAATATCCGCATATGACCAGTGAGGTCGAGGTTGTGAGCGCCCGTGAGATGAGATCGACACCATTGGAAAAGCTTTCGACAGTATAGCCATCCAGTCTGAGAACTTTACCCAGCGTCTGGAGCAGTCCCTGGTCGCTGTCAGCGACAAGAACCGTCTTCTGCCCGGGCATAACGGCGTCAGTCCTCTCTCTCGGCCTCTATGCTCGCGGTAGCGGCGGCCAGCCTGGCCACAGGTACCCTGAAGGGCGAGCAGGATACGTAATCCAGGCCAACAGAGTTGAAGAACCTGATCGAATCAGGATCTCCTCCGTGTTCACCGCAGACGCCGATCTTGAGGCCGGGTACCTTGGCCCTGCCTTCTCTAACGGCGATGCGGACGAGCCGCCCGACACCGTTCACATCTATGGATGCGAAGGGATCCTTATGGTAGATGCCCAGGCGGATGTAGTCATCCAGGAAGACGCCGGCATCGTCTCGCGAGAAACCGCAGCCCATCTGGGTCAGGTCATTCGTACCGAAACTGAAGAAATCAGAATGCTCGGCTATTCTTCCCGCATCCACTGCAGCTCTCGGAACCTCTATCATTGTACCGATCCTGTAGTCTATGGTGTCAGGCGCAAGTCCTTTTTCCTCCAGAACCGCATCTATTACCCGTTGCGCTCTCTTCCTGGCGATGGAGAGCTCCATGGGGTGTCCGACCAGTGGTATCATTATCTCGGGAAGGACGGGGATATCGGCCTGGAATACCTCTATAGCAGCCTCCATGATCGCCCTGACCTGCATGTCGGAAACCTCTGGATAGGTAAGACCGAGTCTGCAGCCTCTGTGCCCGAGCATGGGATTGAACTCCTTGAGCTTCTCTACAGTCCTGCGTATCTGGTCAACCGAGACCTCGAGTTCCTCAGCCATCTCACGCTGTCCCTCGTCGTCGTGGGGCAGGAATTCATGGAGAGGTGGGTCCAGAAGCCTTATCGTACAGGGTTTACCATCAAGCTCCTCAAATATCTGCCTGAAGTCGGTCCTTTGAAGCGGCAGCAGTTCCGCGAGAGCTTCGTTGTAGTCGTCAAGCGGGTTTTCAAGCCTTGATTCCAGTTCCGAAGCATTCATCGGATCAGCCTCGATACGCTCCCTCAGGTCCTTGACCCTCTCGGCCACAAGGATGAGCTTGCGGAAGGATACGATTCTGCTGCCCTCGAAGAACATATGCTCAGTGCGACAGAGACCGATACCCTCTGCTCCGAACCCGACGGCGATACGGGTATCCTTCGGAGTATCCGCATTCGCCCTTACTCCGAGCTTTCGATACTCATCAGCCCACTCCATGAGTTTTCTGTAGCTGGAATAGAGCTTCGATTCACCGGGCTCCATCTCTCCCTCAGAGATCGCCAGGATCTCGGAGGGCATAACCTTGACCTCGCCGGTGAATATCTCACCTGTAAAACCGTCAAGAGCGATGGTATCACCCTCGCTAATTGTAACTTCCCCGCAGCGCATGCTTTTGCCGGCACTGTCGATATCGAGGCTACTGGCCCCTGCGACGCACGGAAGCCCCATTCCCCTGGCAACAACCGCGGCATGCGAGGTCATGCCGCCACGGGCAGTGAGAATACCAGTGGAGGCAGCCATGCCTCCGATATCCTCGGGACTGGTCTCTCGTCTGCAAAGGATCACGCTCTCACCACGCTTATCCCATTCCTCAGCATCATCAGCCGAGAATACAGCTCTACCGCAGGCGCCGCCTGGGGAGGCGTTCAGACCCGTAGCCAGAAGATCCGCGCTCTCCTTGCTCGTGCGGTCAAGTATCGGGGCAAACAGTTTGTTGAAACCATCGAGTGGGATCCGTGTGATTGCAGTCCTGCGATCAATGAGTCCTTCAGACACCATATCAGCAGCAATGTTGAGGGCGGCGAAAACGGTTCTCTTGCCAGTCCTGGTCTGAAGAATGTAGAGCGTCCCCTCTTCAATGGTGAACTCAATATCCTGCATGTCGGTGTAATGCTCTTCCAGGATATTCCTTATCCGAAGGAGCTCATCGTAGGCAGCAGGATTTACATCATGGAGGGTGGAGATGGGAAGCGGTGTTCTTATACCAGCGACCACATCCTCTCCCTGTGCGTTCATGAGGTATTCACCATAGAAGCTGTTAGTACCGTCGGAGGGATTCCTGGTGAAACAGACGCCGGTCCCCGATTCCTCACCCAT
>JAOZQW010000524.1 GCA_029932015.1 Candidatus Fermentibacteraceae bacterium | reverse complement strand
CGGAGGTGCTGTTCTGGTGTATCAGCACCGGCAGGTCCATGCTCCCCGCAAGGTCGTATACGGGAAGGAGCGCTACGTGATTCATCCGGGAAGTCTCCTCGAAGGTGAGGTTTGTCAGATCGTCATGCCGGCAGAACAGTTCTCCGATCCCTTTCCAGATATGCCCTCTCGATAACTTCTTCTCCACTTGAAATACGGCGTTCCGATCTGTAGGGTTGAAGCCGCAGAGAAGCGGTGCGAAGAGTTTCTGTTTCTCTTCCGACAGTTCCCGGTACTGCGCTGCAATGATCGCATCGGTGGAGGGATAAAAGTAACACCGTGCGTTATCGTCCAGGTAGTAGTGTGGCCGGTCCGGCTCTGAAGCATCCCACTTCTTTATCACTGGGATTCCAAATACTACCGCAGCCTCGACTCCGGAGGCTTCCATCACTTCGCTCAGCTGCTCCAGCCCATCGCTGTCCTGCAGGAAATCCACGATGTGCAGGTGTGCATCCACCATGGGCATATCACAGCGATTCATCTCCAGTTCAGATATTCTCTCGTGAAATACTCTTGTGGTCATGATCCTCTTTTCCTACTGCTGCAACTAAGCTGGGATAGCGAGCTATAGCTCACAGACCACATTCTCACTAACCAGCTGTCACTCTATTACTTTTATGTGGCGCCTGTGCTCAGAAAGGATCAAGGTGACGCAGGACCCCCCCGTCGAGAAGGGTCTTGATCCCGCTCCAGGTGGTTTGCTCCCGCAAGTGCTGGACAGACGAGAAGTGCCAGCAATACGTGGATCGATCTCATGGAAAACCTCCTGTATGCAGTCTCAAACCGGTTAACTAAGGGAACGTCGTACTTGCCCGGAGTGCAGGGAGTTCTGCTCAGGTAAATGCCGATATTGAACTACGAAAACAAGTATGCGCCGGTTATTCGCCGATGTCAATTTCGCAAAGCACTAGTGCCCCGTGGTGCACTGTACTAACTCTGCATAGCATAGCGCAACTGATACTTAGAAGGATATACATGGGTAGCGGCTTGAACAGCCTTCCTCCGTACTCTTCCATAATATCTGTATAGAGGAAGCAACATCTCCGGATATAGGCATTCAGGGGACATGGACCTGATTAATCGTAATCAGGCTGCGTGTCCCCTTCGAAGTGTCAGCTTCACTGGAATCCCTCAAGGCTGAGCTGCCCCGCAGGCTCAGT
>JAOZQW010000523.1 GCA_029932015.1 Candidatus Fermentibacteraceae bacterium | reverse complement strand
GCAGTCCTGACAGGCAGCAAGATGCTCCTCAAGGACCGAAACACGGTCTGAAGAGAGTTCTCCGTCGAGGTAAGCCATCAGTTCATTGAATTCCGGACAGTTCATTCCCATTCTCCAAGGAGGTTGCCGAGCTCCTCCCTTATCCTCTGTCGAGCCCTGCTGAGCCGCGACATCACAGTCCCAATTGCGATTCCAAGGCTCTCAGCGATCTCTGAATAGCTCAGTTCCTGATCAACCCTGAGTACAAACACAGCTCGAAGCCCGGGCGAAAGGTGCTCAACGGCCTTCTCGACAGCTGCAGCAAGCTGATCTCTCATGGCGAGATCACCACTCTGATCATCAACCGTCTGGAGCCCGTCAGCCGCGTATTCCTCTTCGAAATGCACTTCTCTGCGTCTATTGCGCTTCTGCGAGTGATTGATGGCGAGATTTGAAACGATGCGGTACATCCATGTAAAAAATCTATATTTCGTATCAAATCTGTCCATCGCCTGCATTGCTCTGAGGAAGGCATCCTGAGTGATATCCCAGGCCTCATCATCGCTGGCGCACATACGTCTGGCAACGCGGAATACTCTCTTCTCGTATTTCCGGAAGAGCTCTCCGAATGCCTCCTTGTCTCCATCTCTGGCCCTCCTGAGCATTTCAAGGTCGGGATTATCATCCGTCCCGGCCATCAGCAGTAATACACTCAGGAGCATAGGTTATTCCCTTTCAGAACCTGATACAGAATGCGGCGCCGAATGCGACCTCACGCTCAAATTCCTCGTTCTCAGCCTGAAAGGAATAGAGGTGCGCATCCACATACGCGTCAAGCATGCCGAGAAGCCAGGATGCCGATGTATACCAGATGAGGTCCAGTCTCCGCTGTCTATGCACCTGATAAGCAGCGTCATCGCCCGAATGTCTTGCATCCTCCGCGACGGAGTTCTCGTAGATCAGCCATCCCAGAAGTCCCAACTCGACAGATCCATAGATTACTCCCTTGAGAGGTTCATCATTATAGAACTGTCCCCAGCCGGGGAGTACGACCGAGCGCAGCAGGGCTCCGGTCGGGCTGCGACTCTCAATGACGATGGGAATGTCTAAAGGAGCTATCTCTGAACTGTCACCGAGGGATGCCCGTTGGGGGGCTGGAACCGGAGCGGGTGGAAGCTCTCTGGCAATTGAGATCGAAAACAGCAACAGAAGCGGACCGAGAGCCTGG
>JAOZQW010000235.1 GCA_029932015.1 Candidatus Fermentibacteraceae bacterium | reverse complement strand
GGAACCGTCAGGAATGGCCTTGTCTATGGCTTTGTCAGGGGTACTTCGATGTGGCCCGCTTTCGTTGCGGGAGATGTTCTCAGAGCAGAGGTGATCCATGCAGAAGATGCCACTGCTGGAGATGTACTGGTCATCCAGCATGAAGAGGCTTCGACTGTTGTCCACAGGTTGTTCAGCATCGAGATCGCAGAAGCCGGGCTTCGCCTCCAGACGGCAGGTGACAGATCGGGCATGGACCAGCCGCTCTATATTGCCCCGGAGACGGAACTGCTCAGGATAACAGGTGTTCTTCGCTTGGGATCCTGGAAGGCTGTTCCGGATAGATTCCCATTAGCAGGGATGATACCGGGTCTGATACTGAGGCTTCACTGCGGACTGGTAAGGAAGCTCCAGTGGATGCAGCGAAAGGCTTGACAGACTTGTATCGTATTAGCAGTAATATGCTGGAGGGAAAACATTGCACGAGAGGTAGAAAATGAACAGATTCCCCGATACTTACGACAAGCCGGGACTGATATCACTGAATGATGCGGCTACAAGGGGATGGACAGCTGCCTGCGCAGGCGGTGAAGGCGCAACAAGCGGTGGCTGCAGCCCTGGATGGGCTGGTCCAGTCGATTCTGGCAAGGGTGACGGCTTCATCGACCCTGAGGTGTTCAATCAGGGGATCTGAGCCTTTTCCTCCCGGTCCGAAGCAGCATCAGTACACCAACTCCGAGAAATACTGCGAACCATAGCGTCGCAAAACGCATTACCAGCGTGACGGCTGCGGCATCCGACTCAGGCATCGCCAGAGTCAGGGTGGCGCCTATTGTTATCTCCGTCAATCCGAGTCCGCCGGGGATCATTGAAACCGCACCGGCGATGGTGCCTGCAGCATGAGCCAGCAGGGCTATCCCGACGGGGAGAGCCAACCCCATCGAACGGGCGACCAGACAGAGGACAAGAGCTTCAGCACCCCATGACAGTACACCGAGAGGTACGGACACAGCCAGGCTCCTGAAGTCCAGCAGCGCGGAGCAGTGCTCCCGGAATCTTCCGAAACTCTCCCTGTGCCTGGCCATCCGCGGGATCCTGCAGAGAACTCCCGCAAGCAGACCGAAAGCCCTCTCCCACAGCAGGAATGTCATGACGGCTACAACAAAGATGACACCTGCTGCAACCGCTCCCAGCGCCCCGGGGTGATGCACCATGAGAAGACCGATGATGGCAATGATTATCATGCTGATCAGATCGGTGATCCTTTCAGCCACCACCACAGGAGACGTAGTGGAGACCGGGATTCCGCGCCTTTCCTTCAGCAGATGACATTTGAGGAGTTCTCCGAGCTTGCCGGGTGATACGGTCATTGAGAAACCCGCGAGAAAGATACGGAGGCTTTCCCAGGCTCCGATCCTGACATCGACCCTTCTGAGAAAGTACTGCCACTTGAGGAATCGGAGGAGATAATTGACCATCGAAAGGGAGAGGAAGAGTGGGATCCATATCAGCCCTATGCTGGATATGGCGCTGCCAACGCTTCCGGCATCCGAATAAAGGATAATTCCGGTGTAAACCGCAACCGCGATGACGATCGACCAGAGTGATTTCTTCAAGTCAGATCACTTGCCTGGAGTATCTCCGGAGACCATGTGCTTGAGTTCATCGGCGAGCTTCTCCATGCCGGGGATCTCATCAACCAGCTTCAATGCCTTGCCGGCAAGCCTGGCTGCCTCATCAGACTCCCCCTGCATGGTGCAGGCTCTCGCTGCGACGGCAAGTGCATTTGCCCTGCTCGTGTTCAGCAGAAGACTGCCGGCGGGGATCAGCTCGTAGGCGGTCATGGCCTGTACACGTGCATCCACCGGCTGCTTCCGTCTGAGGTGAAGCATGGCGAGATTCATGTGTACACCACTCTTCGCAGCACCTTCCCTGAGCTCCAGAGCCTGCCTGAGCAGATCCTCCGCTTCCTGAAGCCGTTCGTTGGACTCAATCAACATACCGGCGATGTTGATGTACATAGTGCCTTTGAGGGAATCATCCTTATCGAGTGCTTCCCTGTAATACTCCTCCGCTGCAGCGCGATCCCCCCTGCCGCCAGCTACATAGCCCAGCTGCGCCAGAGCCATTCCGCTTCCATCACCGCCGTCTATCGCGTCACGAATGGCCCTCTCGGCAAGATCATATGCACCGGACCTGATATGGAAATAGATCAGGGCGTTGGTGAGAGGGTCGGATACATCGTTCCGCCGCATATTCCGCTCGAGGTAGCGGAGCATCCCATCGGTGTCGCCTCCGGTCGCCATCTTGGCAGCTTTCCTGAGTTGAAGCTGCTTCCAGGTATTCGACCGTAGGAGTCTCCAGGCAAGGAAGATCACCAGTAGGAAGAGGAATATGATAACTGCAAATATCTCTCTGGGCATTCTCAGTTGCTCCCTCCGCTGATGCCGCTGTCAAATTCAGTGAAATCGGGCAGAGTGGTATCAGGGAGGAAACCAGTAGTGCCGTAGTCGTGAAGTGTGCAGTATGCGGTTGGAGCAGTCCCCTGCCAGAACTCCTCCAGCCTCGTGTTCTCACCACATTCCGCGAGGGCCAGCTTCCCTGAAATGGTACAAATAGCAGCAGTCTCGATGCTGTTGATAGGCGCTCCCGGGAAAGCTATCATGGAGTCCGCCGGAGAATCCGCAAACACCTGGCGCATGAAACTGTTCCAAATGGGCAGGGCTATGCTGCTTCCAGCCTGTCCCCTCCCGCTCTGGAGCCTCATCCTGACAACATGATTATCGTATCCCACCCATACGCTGGCCACGAGATCGGGAGTAAAGCCGACGAACCAGGCATCGGCATAATCACTTGTTGTGCCAGTCTTGCCGCCGGCTTCCCTTCCGGCGTACGGACCTCCCCAGTACCAGCCGATTCCGGCCGCGGTACCCTCTCGGAGTACGGCCTGCAGTAGCGAGTTGCTTAAAGCTGCTCCTGTCTCGGAGAGCACTCTCCTGCCGGATGCGGGGGCGGAATTGTCTTCGAGAACGTTGCCATATCTGTCCTCGATCCTGAGTACGGCAACAGCCTCCCTGGCCAGACCTCCGGTGGCAAACGGGATATAGGCCTGTGCCATCTCAAGAGGGTTGACCATACCGCTGCCAAGAGGGAGTGAGTTGACGATGGGAATGAAGGACTCTATTCCCATTGCGCTCGCTCTTGCCGCAACAGCTTCAACACCGACAGCCATTCCCAGCCTCACGGCAGAGACATTGAATGACCTCGCGAGAGCCGTTCTGAGAGTGACCATGCCGTGAAAAGTATGATCATAGTTCCTTGGTCTCCAGGTACCCGGGGAGAGGTCAACGACGACCGGCTGGTCCAGTATCGTACTGCCTGGCGACCAGCCCTGTTCTATAGCCTCAGCGTAAACGAAGGGCTTGAATGAGCTTCCCGGCTGCCTTCGAGCCTGTACCGCCCTGTTGAATTCGCTATCCTGAAAATCACGGCCCCCGACCATGGCCCTTACGAATCCGGTTGAAGGGTCAATGGCAACCAGAGCGCCCTGGATATAGCTCGGAGCACCTGAGGTTGTATCAGAAATGGCCTGCCAGTGACTGTAGGAGCTCTCGAATCTCAATCTTTCAGAATTGGATATGAACTCACCAGTAGCCGGATCCCATACCGGCTCCTTCGAAACGAGAACGCTGTCGAGAGCCCGGTCGGCAGCAGTCTGCATTGCGGGATCAAGTGTTGTCCATACACGGAGTCCCTGCTCATAGACCGCAGACCATCCGTACCTTGCCACGAGATACTGTCTGACGTATTCCGAAAAATAGTCCCATTCCTGCTCTATCTCGGGACGATGGACATCAACAGCGAGCGGTGACTCCATAGCTGCATCAGCCTGCTGCTCTGTGATGTAGCCCTCATTTGCCATGACCTGAAGCGCAATGTTCCTCTGTGTCAGGCACCTGTCATGATTGGTCAATGGATTAAACCCACTAGGGTTCTTGACCATTCTGACAAGCATTGCTGACTGAGCAAGGGAGAGTTCCGAAGCCGTTATTCCACCAAAATAGGTCCTGGCGGCCGCTTCAATGCCGTGAGCTCCCGCACCAAAATAGATCTGGTTCAGATACATCTCCAGTATCTCCTCTTTGGAGAACTGGCGCTCAATCTCCATTGCAATGAAGGCTTCCTGTATCTTCCGCTGAATGGTCTGGTCGGGAACAAGGAAGAGTCCCTTGGCCAGCTGCTGTGTGATCGTGCTGGCCCCATGTCTGTCACCTGTTCTGAAGTTGTGAAGAGCCGCTCTCGCG
>JAOZQW010000234.1 GCA_029932015.1 Candidatus Fermentibacteraceae bacterium | reverse complement strand
TCTGCGTGGACCTTGGCCTGCCTGAGCATTTCAAGGTCGTCCCGGTGCAGCAGGAGCTCTGCCCCTGTCGCCGCGACCAGGCCGGCATTCCCTCCGACATGATCGAAATGTCCATGCGTATCGACGATGATGACAGGGGTCAGAGAGAGTTCAGCAAGACGGGTAAGTATACGCTCCGGATGTCCGCCTGGATCGATTACTGCCGCCTTGTGAGTATGGGGGCATCCCACGATGTAACAGTTGACATCAAGTGGCCCGGTAAGAAGAGGGACGTAGGTAAGTTTGTCAAGTTCCTGCCCGTTTATCATACTATCTCCGTTAATTCTTCACTATTTTTTTGGTTTACATTGATATTTCGCTATAACCATGTGCAGTAAGGTTGAGTCGCCCTAGACACGACTTCTAAAGTAGTCGGTCACATCTGCAGGCGCTGTACCGGTGATCCTGAAAAATATGTCCTGCAGATCCTCCTGACCGATCGCATCGGTACGAAACGTCTCGACGAGCTCACCCTCATGGATTATCCCGAGTCTGTCGCATGAGCGTCTAGCCACAGGGAGAGTGTGTGTGGACAGAAGGATGGCTGAGCCAGCCTCCGCTGCTGCCCTCGCCATTCGGTTGAATGTTTCCGCAGTCGCGGGATCAAGCCCCACAAGAGGTTCATCAATGACATACAGCCTCGGTCTTGCTATGAAGGCCGCTGATAGAACGACACGCTGTGTCATCCCATGCGAATAGGTCTCTGCACGTTTGTCGAGCCATTCCTCCATATCGAAGAGTCTCTCATGGAATGCAATCCTCTGATCCAGAATATCTGGGGGAAGGTCACGCATTCTACCTGTGAATCGAAGAAACTCCCTGCCGGTGAGTCTGGGGTAGAGCGTAGGCTCATCCGGCACATAGGCACTCACTCCCCTGGCTGCTTCCGGGTTGACGGTGGCATCGATGGAATCTACCTCGACTGCTCCGGAATCCGGGATGATCAGACCTGCGATCATCTTGAGCGTAGTGGTCTTCCCCGCACCGTTCGGACCGAGCAGGCCGAATATCTCTCCCTGCGGAACCTGCAGGGAGAGATCAGATACGGCTTTCTTGCTGCCGAAGCTCTTGCTCAGCCTGGATATACGGAGCATCAGGATTTCAGTTCACGAAGACCGACGAGAGCATCTACAAAATCATCCAGGTCAAACTCCAGCAGATCCTCACCGGATTCACCGACTCCGATGTAGTCAACAGGAAGATCAAGCTGGCTGGCCATCGCCAGAACAGACCCGCCTTTTGCGGTCCCATCGAGCTTGGTCACAACAAGACCTGTTATCGGCAGGGCATCCATGAACTGCTCAGCCTGTGCCTTCGCATTCTGCCCTACGGTTCCGTCGAGAACGAGAAGCACCCTGTGAGGTGCCGATTCCATCGCCTTACCGCAGACCCTGTAGACCTTTGAAAGCTCTGCCATCAGTCCCTTTTTATTCGGAAGCCTGCCGGCGGTATCTATTATCACTGCGTCATAGTCGCGGCTCAGACCCCGCTTCACAGCATCATATGCTACGGCACCAGGATCGGATCCAGGCATCTGGGTAATGACCGCCGTACCCGTCCTTTCCGCCCAGACCTGCAACTGCTCTGCGGCAGCCGCCCTGAATGTGTCAGCACAGGCGAGAAGAACTCTGCTCTTTCTGGATTGATACATTGTTGCAAGCCTGGCGATGGTGGTCGTCTTTCCGGCCCCATTGACGCCGACGACAACAATGACCTCGGGTCTGACCCCCTCAGTCCAGCTCGATGTCTTTACGAGTACGCTCTCCTTCAGTATCGAGGAGAGTGCTGTTCTCCAGTCACCCGCAAGTCTGCGCGTTCGCCGCGGAAGCTCATCGAGAATCTTCTCTGTCAGGTCCCAGCCGAGATCGCCGCCCAGAAGGATCGCTTCGGCTTCCTCCATAGCCTCCTCATCGAGACCATTTGCGCCAAAGAGAGCGCCCAGCCGTCCTGAAAGTGCTTCCCTGCTCTTCCGGAGCCTCCTGCCGAGATCAAGCCCCATCGCTGTTCCCATCACCGCTGGTCATCTTCATTGCAGTCTCGAGATTCACCGTAGTCATTGCTGATACGCCTTTCTCGATCATAGTTATTCCGAAGAGCCTGTCTGCCGCCTCCATCGTTCTCTTGTTATGTGTGATGACAATGAACTGGGTCCTGTCGATGAATCCCTTTACCAGATCGATGAAATGATCGACATTGGAATCATCCAGCGGAGCATCCAGCTCATCGAGTACACAGAAGGGGGACGGTTTAACCAGGTAGAGGGCAAACAGCAGGGCAACGGCGGTCATGGCTCTCTCTCCGCTGGAGAGCGCCGTTACATTCTCGAGCTTCTTGCCGGGAGGTCTTGCCACGATCTGGACTCCTCCCTCGAGAGGATCGTCAGCCTCGAGAGCAAGCAGATCTGCCTCACCTCCTCCAAAGAGACTGCTGAACATCTCCTGGAAGTTGCGTCTGACCTCTGCGAATGTTTCTATAAATTTCCTGGCGGCAGTTCTGTTGATCTCCTCGATCGCTTCGAGAAGAGATGTCCTGGCATCCATAAGGTCAGTTCGCTGACCTGAAAGGAAATCTATTCTTGCGGTGGCTTCCTCGAATTCAGCCACTGCGAGCATATTCACCGGACCCAGGTTCTCCCTGTAGCCACGCTGTCTGGCAAGCTCCTTCTCGAGTTCTTCGACAGGCAGTTTCCAGTAGCGGCTACTTTCGACAGGCAACATCAGATCAAGAGCCTCAAGCTCCGCAACCCTGGTTCTGACTGTTTCCGCTTCACCGGTCAGGGTTGCCCTAATCTCCCTCGCATCGGAGAGCCGTTCTCTCAGAGTCGATAGTTCCCTATCGAACTCCCTGGCTTTTTCTAGCCATTCAGCTCTCGAGCGGCTGGCCAGGGTTCTCCGCTCTTCAGCGGTCTCTCTCCTGGTGGAAATCTCCTCTTTCTGCCGGGAATACTCGCTCAGCTGCTCATCCAGCGCTTCGCAGACTCCGGTGAGTTCTCCGGACCTGATGGAGAGTTCAACACTTCTCTTTCTTGCTGCAGCTGCATCAGAAACACATCTTGCATGCTCTCGGATGACCTGCTTCAAATCAGCCTCGAGAGAAGCTTTTTTCAATGCGGCAGTATTCTCATCCCTTATGGCGCGATTAAGCTGTTCGCCGTTGCTTCCGTGGCTTGTCTCAAGGGCTGAGACAACCGAGGAAAGGCGTTCCGTGTCCGCTCTCATCTGTTCAATATCAGCAAGGGAGCCTTCTCCATCCTGCCTGATCTTCCTCTCCAGTTCAGGCAGGCTCTTCCTGATATCATCGAGTTCGGTGGACATCTCTTCCCTGCGGGATTCAAGACCAGCGGCTCTTGTACTCTCCGAGGTCAGCTCAGTCTGAAGATCAGCTATGCTCTCCCTGAGAGCCTCAATTGTCTTTATCGTGTCTGATCTTCTGTTCCTGAGTGTATCCCTCTCGGCTTCGCGAGAATGGAGTTCGGCGCTAAGATCCTCCAGTTCCCTCCTGGCCTGACCTGCAAGAGCTTCCCTTTCTATCGACCCGGCTCCCTCTTCCAGTATCCCGAGTCTGACCAGACCATCATGTCTGAAGAGATCACCTGCAGTAGTAACGATATCCAACTGGATACCGGAGAGGAACCATTCCATAGCCTCTGCCCTGGAGGGAGCTACGATACATCCGGAAAGCAGAGCCGAGACAGAGGGGGCAGAACCGGCTTTTTTAAGACAGTCTGGAAGCCAGATGGCTCCCTCAGGCATATCAGGTCTGGAGAAGCCATCCTCCTCATTGCTGGATAGGAGAAGATACCTGCCTGTCTCCATGGAGCCAGACATCCTTTCTGCAGGCTGGACAACAGAATCCTGGAAGGCATCCAGCCACGCTCCGACGGCCATGCCCATGCCATCGGTCACTTCGATAAGGTCGGAAATACGTCCTGATCCAGCATCTTCAATGCTCTCGGCAGAAGATAGCTGCTGGAGCCGGATATCGAGGATACCGATCCTGGCGTTGAGTTCGGCGCACTGGGTAGTGAGGTTCTCAATACTTGAATCCAGATCTGAGAGAGCTGCTCGTTTCCCAGTCAGTTCCTCGGAGCGGTGAGTCAGGTCAGCATCAAATCCAGCAATTGCTTCATGCTTAACTGCCAGGGTCTCATCGATACCAATGATCGAACCCTCGAGTACAAGGCTCCTGTTCTTCAAGGTCTCAAGTTCCTGACCGGCGCGCTCTGCCTCCCGCAGGGATGCATTGTACTGCTCCTGCG
>JAOZQW010000017.1:11048-15811 GCA_029932015.1 Candidatus Fermentibacteraceae bacterium | reverse complement strand
GGCTGGACATCATCACCACCACTCCTGACGGCGGCATTGCATGGAATCAACGAGGTATTGAGCTTCCCGGCTGGCCTGTACGGGTTGTGGTTGATTCCTCACGCACCGCCGTGGGCTTCAGTTTGGCCTCTCCTGCGGTTGGGGATGTAGATGGTGACGGCAAGCCTGAAGTAATACTCTGCCGGCACATCGTCCCCTCGGACTCGGGGATTACTTCGACAGAGCATACGGTCTTCTGCTTCAAGCACCGAGGAAAAATGAAGTGGATGCTCAATCTCGGATCACCCGGTCCCGGCGTATCCGTCATCAGCACCCCTGCAGTGTGCGATGTTGACGGTGACGGTGACAATGAAGTCATCATCGGCTCCTCAGGTTATGGTGGCCACAGTCATAGCGGGATGCTGTTCGTGTTTGACGGTCAGTCTGGCACACTGGAGGACTGGTGCGCCGTATCGGACCAGGTACTTGGGGCGGTTGCGGTGGGTCAGCTGGAGGAAGGCGGCTATCCAGAAATCGTCTTCACCACAATGTCCACCGGAGACGACGTACTCTATGCAAAGCACTATGTGGACAGCACTCATACCTATGAGGATCTGCCAGGTTTCCCCGTGGACCTTCCTGGGGAGTGGCTCAGCGCCTCCGTGTCTCTCGTGGATATGGATGCTGATGGGGCACTCGAGATTCTGGCGGCTTCAGGCTCGGGAGGATTCTGGGCATTCGATCACAAGGGCAGAGTCTGCCCGGGTTTCCCGGTTGGGAACGTGATGTGCAACAACCAGGCCGTGGCAGGCGATATTGACGGCGATGGCTGCATGGAGCTTCTTGTCGGAGACCGCAGCAGCGACAGTCTGTACGTGTGGGACATGGGGCCGGGAACTTGGACCGATTCCACGCTGATGCCCTGGCCGGTCTTCCAGCATGACATGTATCACACCGGCTTCTACGGAACCGCAGCATTGCGTCCCGCGAGCCCCTTTTCTCTCGAGGCCGGATATATGCCGGGTGGGGAGGTGCATCTCAGCTGGGAGCTTTCTCTGAGTGAGAGCAGCCGGTCGGATACACCGGTCTCCTTCTACACGGTCTACAGGAGTGTATCGGACGACTGGTCTATTGCAGGATCAGCTCCAGCCGGTGAGGGAAGCTTCATAGATGCATATCCTCCCGGCACGGAGAGGGTGAGCTACATGGTAACGGCGAGCGATGGCCTGCTCGAATCAGCACCCTCAAACGTTGTAACGGTGAGTATGGGGCTTTTCAACCTCGCGACAGGATGTCATGTGCGTGAAGTGTTCTCGGCAGTATCAGTCCTCGAACCTGCAAATATGAACTCAGCTCCGGTGGGAAGTACACAGTCATCCGTACGAGTAGATAGTCCCGCATACGATATGATCGAACATGTCGGCAATCCACAGTGCCTGACCGACGGATCCTACGACAATCATTATCGACCGTCTGCGGGTGTGGTTTCGGTCGAGATTGATCTCGGCAGATCATGTCAGGTGGTCGATGTCCTCCTCGAAGGGCTTGAGACCATACAGATAAACGGGAATAATGTTACCGGTATTGAGGCCGCATCTGAAGGGGAAGGCTTCCTCCCGTTCGAGGCCGGTATGACGTACAGGTATCTGAGGGTGCAGGGTGCTGAAGGCGCCACCGAGATACGAGTGACTGGACATCCTTCAGGAGTAAGCAGATCGGCAGAGATCGTTTCACAGAGGACTTCGGGCGGCTGGTCCATACCGCTTGGTGGACTTGTTGCTGAGGGCGATCCTGCCGAGATATCCGTTTACGATGTTGTCGGACGGCTCGTCTGGAGCAGCGCAGCTAATCCGGGATCTGACGAGGTGATCTGGGACGGCATGACCTCATCTGGCGCTCAGACTGCTGCAGGGCTGTATCTTGTTCGAGTCGAGTCCGGCGGGGAGGTCCGTGTCGGCAGGATAGTGGTTGCGAGGTAGGCAGGGACATCGACTGCAAGGTTAGATGTAGCCATATCTGATATTCGGACAGCAGGCTGGAGGACTGAAATGGACTCAGATCTCCAGCTTGTTCATACCGTCTCTCAAGCACCTGAAAATTATGTGACAGAGCATAAGATGCACATCTTCTATCTGCTGCATGTCCTTACTGGGAACTACAATCGATTCCTGAGCAATATCGACCGCTTTTCCGCCCTCGAATCCCGAAAGCAGTATTGAACAGGCTCCAGCTTCATTGGCGACCTTGAAGGCGCTGATGATGTTGGGACTCATGCCGCTGCCCGAGAGGCCTATGGCGATATCCCCTGGTCTGACATGGTTCAGGAGCTGCTCACCGAAAGTATTGGTGTAGTCGGTATCATTCGCCCATGCTGTCAGAAGGGGCATATTGTCGGCCAGACTCAATGCGCGGAGGCGTCTTCGTCCCTTTGCTGCGGTTCCCTTTGCGAGATCGCATACGAAATGGGCAGATGTCGCCGAACCTCCTCCGTTACCGAATACAAATATGGTCCTGTCCTCTTCATAGGCTTTTAGGATGATACCGATGATCTTCTCGATCCTGTCGGGGGGGATCATGAGGACCAGGGAGCTGACCTGGTCTAGGTAAGTCGTTATCTCGTTTATCATTTCTCTCCAATCAGAAAATGCTGAGATACTTCTCTGAAGCATCTGTCCCTTCCGGGACATTGACTCCGGGAAGTACGAGGGTGTTCCTGAGATTGCAGTTCCTGCCGACACTCGAATCCTGGAGCAGAACGCAGTTTTCGAGTGCGGAACCGTCTCCCACTTCCGCGCCGGTCCTGATCCAGGCTGTTCCGGCCATATTCACATCTCCGATCCCATGAGCATCCTCGATAAGCCTGTGATCGATGAGTCCATCGGGCATCCTGTACGGTATCACTGTGCCCGAAAGGATATCATGGCATGCCAGGAGGTAGCTTTTCAGGGTACCTATGTCCCTTGTGTAGCCTCCCGGCAGATCGGCTGCGACTATTCTTCCTGAATCAAGGAGCATCGGCAGGACATCATTGCCGAAATCGCTGAAGATGCCTTCGTCCAGGTGCTCCACTACCGAACTCCTGCATACTAATATACCTGAATTCGCCAGATTCGAGGCAGCCGTTTCAGGTGGAGGTTTCTCAGTAAAATCAGTAACACGGCCGTAAGGATCTATCCGGACTATACCCTTGGATGAGGGGTCGCCTGTCGGGGCAAGCGACATGGTCAGCTCGGCTTCGAGGTTGCGGTGGAGTTCGAGAAGTGGAGCGACTGGATGCCTTGTAAGGTTGTCTCCGTACACCACGAGAAACTCTTCCCCCAGCCATGGCAGCGCTCTTCTGACCGCACCTGCGGTTCCGAGGGGTTTCTCTTCCAACTGGAACCTTATCTCCATTGGAAGGTCAGAGCGGTGCAGATGCTCTTCCAGTTCACGGGCCAGCCAGGAGCCGTTCACGATGACTGAGTCCACCCCCATGGCGGCCAGATGTTCAAGTGTATCATCCAGAAGCACCACACCGACGATCTCCACAAGAGGTTTTGGAGTTGTTTCAGTGAGCGGGTTGAGCCTTGTACCGTAGCCGGCACAGAGGACCATTGCCTTCATCGCTTCACCAGTTCAGTCTCTTCATGGTCTATCGGTACTGCATATCTGATGATCCCGTTGCCAAGACCCACCGCTTCAGCAACGGCGTAGAGGAGACTCTGGAGCCCCATGCGGTGATAGGCCATATGCATGAACCTGACCAGAGGGTTCGAACTCTCGCAGACGGCGGGTTTAATATGCCTGCGCACTTCCCCGTAGTTGCCGGATTGCCGGCCGGCTATCCTGAAACCAACCTTTTCCAGTACTCCCTCGAGGGTCGCCGGCTGGAAGAAGTACAGATGTGCGGGAACCGCGTCCGGCTCGATGGTGCCCGGACGCTTGCCCGAAAGGAGTGCCTCGGCGACCTCCTCCCAGTGGTAGAGTTCCCAGGGACACTGGACAACGAGCATCCCGCCAGGCGACAGGAGGCTCTTAATGGCGGACAATGTTCTATACGGCTGATGCAGATGCTCCAGGACGTCGAGGAGCAGGATCACATCGAAAGAGCCTTCCGGGAATGTTGCGCTGGCGAGGGTTCCCGTCTGTACGTCAAGGTGGAGATCATCCCTCGCGTAGGCAGAGGAGAGAGGACTGACCTCAACACCTTTGACATCCCAGCCCCTCGATCGGAGATGGTCCAGAAGGAAACCGTAGGCACAACCCACCTCCAGTAGACGTCTGCCGTCCGTCCTTGCGCGAAGGTCTCTTTCCCTTCGGTCGAAAATACTTTTGAATATCTCATTGTAGGTCCTGAATGTCTCGACATAGCCAAGGTAGCCCACCTGACCGTCCTCGTAATATGCCTTCCCGTACATCCGGGCCAGTGCTTCCTCAGCCGGTCTTTCAGAAAGATAGACCAGTCCGCATTCGGTGCAGCGTACTACCGGCCAGCTCTTGTGGAGACCGAGGAGTCTGCGCGAGTGACTACCGCAGAGGATGCAGTCTGTCGTTTCTCGCGGGAATCCGGTCCAGTCCAGTTCAGTCTCCTTTCGACTGCATTTGTCAAGTCCCCTTGACACTCACCCCTTGACAAGTGGTCTGAATGGGCAGAAAATACTCAGGGACCAGGCTGTGGAACATTGCGTAAGACGCTGTTTGGTACGAAATTCGACTAACAGGGGTTGACAATTGTCTAACCCTTGACAGATTTCGACCCTGCGATTCATGTACTGACCTTTCTCTTCCTCAGCAGATGTATTATA
>JAOZQW010000017.1:5866-11038 GCA_029932015.1 Candidatus Fermentibacteraceae bacterium | reverse complement strand
TCCCGCCTTGATGAAAGGGCTGCAAACATTGGCAACCAAGCGCACAGAGGGCAGATCGCTGGAGCTGTATCTCCGGGAGATAGGCAGCAAGGAGACACTCAAATCCAATGAGGAGGCCTCCCTGGCCAAGCGTATCCGAGCTGGAGACCAGGAAGCCCTGAACGAGCTCACCGAAGCCAATCTCCGATTTGTGGTCTCAATTGCGAAGCAGTACGCTAATCAGGGTGTTGCACTTGAAGACCTTATCAATGAGGGCAACGTTGGCCTGATCAGAGCTGCCAAAGGCTTTGATGAGAACAAGGGCTGCAGGTTCATTACCTATGCTGTATGGTGGATCCGGCAGGCTATTCTGCAGGCACTCGCTGAGCAGTCCAGGATCGTCCGCCTTCCGCTCAACAGGGTGGGAGAGCTTTACAAGATGGGACGGGCTGCAAGAGAGCTCGGACATTCCCTCGGACGCAACCCCACCACCAACGAGATCGCCGAAGAGCTGGATGTGACCCGCGGTGATGTCGAGGGGATGATGTCCATCCACAGCACGCACCTGTCGCTTGACAGCCCCGTTTATGAAGGCAGTGACAAGACGTTCCAGGAAATGATCTCGGATGATGACGATGTACCGCCGGATGAAGCCGTTGTCCAGACAGCGATGAAGCGCAGTGTAGAGGGAATGCTCGACATCCTTGATCAGAGAGAACGGACTATAATCCAGCTGTTCTTTGGGATCAACACTGACAGAAGGCATACTCTTGCTGAAATTGGCAGGACAATGGGTATCAGCAGAGAGAGGGTCAGGCAGCTGAAGAACAGGGCCATCTCGAAGCTCCATGAGAAGAGCGACAGCAGAAATCTGCTCCTCTATCTGAACTAGAACGAGTACAGATGCCGCTCGGAACATTCCACTGGATACCGGTCAGTTCGGAGAAGTCGGGGAAACCGTTTACCCTGACCAGCAGACGGTTGCGTACAATGATACTGCTGGTTGCTCTTCTGCTAACTGGACTTGTCGCGTTCAGTTTTCACATCGGATACCTCAACGGCCAGAGAGAGGAACGGGCGTCTCAGGACGGTCTCCTTGTTCTCGCCCGGGGGGAGCTCTTCCAGCTCGCAAACCGTGTCGAAGACCTAACCGGCGATCTCGAGGTCATCGCCAACCGTGAAGAGCAGATCCTTGTTGCGGGTGCGGGGCTGAACATAGACCTGTCTTCGCTCATACCCGATGATTACGCGTTTGCTGAACCACCGGGAGAGAACCTGTTTGCCTATATTGATGACATTGAGATCAAGCTGCTGTTGGCCGAAAGACTGGCTTCAGCCGAACTGGAGGCGTACGATTCACTGGCAGTCTTCTTCATGACTGCTGGTGACCAGCTTTCAAGAATCCCCTCTATCTGGCCTGTGGATGGTATTTTCGTCAGCGATTTCGGTGCCAGGATAGATCCGTTCACGGGGGCGGTCAGGTATCATAAAGGTATCGATATCTCCGCTTCCAGCGGTACTCCCATCTATGCTCCTGCTGACGGAATGGTGACATTCGTCGGATGGAGCGGCGGCTGGGGTCTGAATGTCGTGGTACGTCATACCGAGCATATTTCCACGAGGTATGCACATTGCTCCTCTGCTTCTGCAGTCGTGGGACAGCAGATGAAGAGAGGAGACCTCCTCGCCAGGGTGGGCAGTACCGGAAGGTCCGTTGCCGCACACCTTCACTACGAGGTTCTTATTGACGGAGTTCAGGTTGATCCTGAGGATTACATAATAAGGCAGGGACACGACGAAGCCGCATTCTGATACTCCGTTCAGTTATTCATCTCCTGTAGCCGGTCGGCTCTTCCTGGAGGTGAATCTCAGGTGAGACCCGAAGTCACACTCTGGGAGAGCTACGGACCGCTCTTCTGTCTGGAGGAGAGGCACATATTCCCCCAGGACCTGGATGAACTTCATTTCTATAGCTGTCTGCGCTCGAAGTACCCCGGGATCTGTGTGGATATCGGAGCGGGGGACGGCAGGATCGCGGGAGAGATCACTACTTCTGATCTCACCCTGGCGATAGAGCCCTCTTCCGCGATGCTGGAGCACTGGACTCCTGAACATCAGAAGACTGTCTCCAGGATCAGGTCACTCGGGGATCCCCTTCCCCTGAGATCATCCTCGATCGATCTGCTTCTCTTCGCCTACAATCTGGTGCATTGCCTTCCGGGATCTGAAGAGAGACTTGAGATGTTCCGCGAAGCTGCAAGGGTCCTTACTCCTGAAGGCAAACTGATCCTGGAGGCCTGTCCTGCTTTCGGTTACAGGGGGAGTGAACCTGAGGTCGAACGCTACAGCCATGATGAGGACGGCATTTCTCTCACACTTCGAGAGAGTATCTCAGTTGATCGCATCACAGGAACCATCACATTTCATATGAACTACACTGGAGGCTCAGTGCCTGGAGGTTCAGCCCTGATGAATCTGAAGCTGGCGCTGATAGGTGCCGGAGAATTGCTTGAGGAATTGAAGTCATCCGGGCTGTGTATATCATCCGTATGGGGGGATTATGACCTCTCTCCCTGGTGTGGAGGCTCTTCCCCGAGGCTTCTGGTCCTGCTTGAAAGGAAGTCAGTGCGATGATCCTCATTTCCATTGCCGCGCTTCTTGCGATACAGTCAGTTGGAATTTCAGATATGCGTGAACCTTCACCGTCACCCGATGGCTCTGTTCTCGTTCTAAGGTACTGCGGTGATATCTGGGAGGTACCTGCTGAAGGGAGTATCATGCGCTGTATGGCTTCCGGAGAGAGTATGGAGTACTCTCCCTGCTACTCCCCTGACGGGACTCTACTCGCTTTCACAAGTGACCGCTCAGGTGGTGGTGACGTTTATGTGATGGAGGCATCCGGGGGACCTTCCACAAGACTGACTTACCATGCAGGTGAGGATGAGGTGATCTGTTTCTCGGCAGGGAGTGACAGTGTCTATTTCCGTTCCTCCCGGGAGGGAGGAGCAGATTGGGTATGGTCCGTATCCATCAGCGGCGGCACTCCGCATCCGGTCGCCAGAGTCGAGACACGCGGATTCTGTCTCATGCCGGAGGGATTTGCTCTTGAGAGAGGTCATACGCCCTGGTGGCGCATGCACTACTCAGGCTCGGCTTCGAGTGATATCTGGATCGGCAGTGGCACATCCTGGGAACCGATTGTAAGCACTGGACTGGACGAGAGATGGCCAATGTACTCCAAGCTTACCGGAGAACTCCTCTTTGTTATGGAGGATCCCAAAGGGATCTCGGCCATCTGGAGTGTAATGCCAGGCGGGGAGCCCGTTCAGAGGACACATCTGGAGTCCGGCAGTATTACATTTCCCGCTATCAGTGCTGATGGCAATTTGATCGTGTTCGAGTACGATGGAGGACTCGTCTCGATGACGCTCCCTGGCTGGGAGCTGCAGGAGCTATATCTCGATCCTGCATCAGACTCGCCGATACTCCCTGAATACGCGGATCTCGTCGGGTACTACACTGATTATTTCGCTGTGGATACTTCAGGTACTATTCTGGCCGTTGTGGCCATGGGTGACCTTTTTGCGGGTGTGATCGAGGACGGAGATATTGAGGATATCGAAGAGGTATGCCTCACTTCCGGAAGGGCTGAGGATCCTGTATGGAGCCCTGACGGCACTATGCTGGCGTTTACACTTGAGCACGATGGCCGAGTTGATCTAATGATAGCGGAGTACTTCGGATCGGACAGCATTCTGACCGAATCGGGTCTTCCCGGGTCAAGAGCTGTCCAGACAGCTTCGGAAGTTGCGGAGTACCCCGAGTGGTCGCCTGATGGCGGAAGCCTGTCATACATCGATGCCGATGGCCGTCTGCATGTTACCAACATCAGAACCGGGAGTGATATCACCCTCTCTGAAGCCACTGATATCATACATCAGTCCTGGTCGCCGGACGGACGCTGGCTGGCCTTCAGCGCACCGGTCCTCGCTCACAGGGAAGAGATATTCATCGTCCCTTCCACCGGTGGTGAGCCGATTAATGTCAGTCGTCATCCCAATGATGATTTCCAGCCCTTCTGGCCATCCGACGGACACCGGCTTCTCTATGCCAGCAGAACAGATGAGGGTGATTACTCCATCAAACAGGTATGGCTCAGCAGGCAGAGCTGGGATCTTGGGGATGATGAGAGGGAGGAGCTTCTTGATCAGCCTGCGATCCAAGTGGACATCCAGTGGGAAGGTCTTCAGAGAAGAACCGAGACCCTCTGCAATGTTACGGGTTATTATGATTTCTATGGTGCTTCACCCGACGGCAGACTGATTGCCTTCCCCGGATGGGACAGCAGTGACAGGATGGACCTCTGGACAGTCGATTGGAGGGGGGAGAGCACCAACAGACTTACCTGGTCGAACGAGTCCCCCGCAGGGATCTCGGTCACAGCTGATGGCACTATTTACTACATCGGAAGCGGCGGGATCATCAGGTCGGCCACCGAGGCTGGAGGTTTCGAGGATACCTATGGGTGGCGGATGCCGATCTGGCGCTCAGTTGCTCTCCTGCAGGCTCAGAAGTTCGATGAGGCATGGCGCCTGCTGAGAGACAATTTCTATGACCCCGGTATGCATGGTGCCGACTGGGATGCCATGCGGGAGGAATACCGGAGCAGGGCGGTCACATGCATAACGAATGAGGATTTCAACGATGTCGTAAGGCGTATGCTTGGGGAGCTGTCTGCCTCACACCTCGGTATATGGGGACCATGGGGAAGCCGCTGGACGCCCAGAGCTGCATCCATTGGAATTATTCCAGATCACTCCTGGGATGGATCCGGTATTCGAATTGACAGTGTGATTCCATACTCACCTGCAGACCTGGATATTTCCCTGCTTCTTCCCGGAGATGTGATAACCGAGATCCACGGGATGGAAGTAAGTGCGGAGGACAATCTCTACAGACCTCTTCTCCAGAGGTCCGGGATGAAGACCTCGATCACCGTCAGGAGAGGTGGGTTCCTTTTCGATATGGACATTGATCCCGTCTCGGAATGGACCATCAGCAGACTGCTTTACGATGAGTGGATAGAGAGGAATCGAAGGATGGTATCGGAGCTTACCGATGACCGTATCGGTTATCTCCATATCCCCTCCATGGACGGCAGGAGTGTCGAGCAGTTCCTTGTAGACCTCTTCT
>JAOZQW010000017.1:0-5856 GCA_029932015.1 Candidatus Fermentibacteraceae bacterium | reverse complement strand
CCTCTTCTCAGAGGGGCTCTACCGGGATGGCATGATCATCGATATCCGCTACAATGGGGGGGGCAGCACTCACGACCAGATACTGACGGCACTCGGGCGGCCAGAGTACGCTCTCTCCCGGGACCGTTCAGGTAGTGTGACCTTCGAACCTCTCGGAGTCTGGCAGAAACCTCTTGTCCTGCTGATCAACGAGAGCTGCTACTCGGATGCTGAGATATTCCCTGCTGCCTGGAAGGAGCTTGGACTTGGCCCCGTTATCGGTGAGACTACATACGGCGCCGTGATCGGGACAATTGATGTCGATCTGGTGGATGGGACAACATTCAGGCTGCCTACCTCGGGCTGGTACACGCTGGATGGCACCAACCTCGAGAACACCGGAGTTGAACCCGATATCCATATACCTGATCTTCCAGCCGATGACGGACTCGGTATTGACCGTCAGCTCGAGGCTGGCGTTACCGCTATACTGAACCTGATATAGGGGGTTCCTCGGACCTCCCACAGAGAGTATCTTTCCGGCCGAGAGAACTAACTGCTGTTATTATAGTGTTCAGTTTCAGCAAGGAAGGAGCCTCCCGTGAAGAGAACCGTTATCTCCATGCCGGGTGATGGCATCGGCGGAGTAGTGCTTGATGAAGCAATACGGGTGCTTGATGCTGCCGGGTTCGAGGCGGATTACGTTCATGCTGACATTGGCTGGGAATTCTGGAAGAGCGAAGGAAATCCTCTTCCCCAGCGTACGATCGATCTTCTTGCGAAGCATAAAATAGCTCTATTCGGAGCGATCACATCAAAGCCCAAGGACAAGGCTGTCAGTGATCTGGCGCCAGAGCTTCGGGACAAGGGTCTTGTGTATTACAGCCCAATAGTGGCTATGCGCCAGCACTTCGACCTCGATATCTGTATCAGACCCTGCAAAGCGTTTGCCGGCAACCCCCTCAACTTCATTCGAAGGGGACCTGGTGATACAATAGAAGAGCCGCCCGTGGATGCGGTTATTTTCCGTCAGAATACAGAGGGGCTCTATGGCGGCGTAGAATGGACTAACCCTCCGGACGATGTTTACAACGCCCTAATGACCCACCCCAAATTCAGCAGGAACTTCGGTGAGGTTCCGAGGGCTGAACTCGCAGTATCCACGAGAATATTCTCAAGGGCTGCATGCACCAGGATCATGCGCGCTGCGTTCGAATACGCGAAGGAGTTCGGCTACCGGAATGTAACCATATGCGAGAAACCCAACGTCATTCGCGAGACCAGCGGAATGATGCGGGAGGTCGGAAGGGAGATGGTTTCTGAGTACGAAGGCATCGACCTGTGGCACACCAATATAGACGCTCAGATGATGTGGCTCACGAAAAATCCGGAGGATTATGGTGTCCTTGTTTCCGGCAATATGTTCGGTGATATCGTCTCTGACGGGTTTGCCGGTCTCGTCGGAGGACTTGGCTTCGCATGCAGCGCCAACATCGGCGACGAGGTTGCCGTCTTCGAACCGACCCATGGTTCAGCGCCCAAATATGCCGAGTACGACGTCTCCATCGTAAACCCGATCGCAATGGTTCTCACTTCCTGCATGATGCTCGATCACATTGGTGAGACGGCGATGGCGGCAAGAATTCGAAATGCCGTCGAGAAGGTCATCGCTGATGGCAACGTACGTACCTATGACATGCTCAAGCTCAGGGGATGCCCTGAAGTTCTTGAGCAGGGAGCGGCCAGCACAAGGGAGATGGGTGACGCAATAATCGCCGCCCTGGAGGGCGAGTAGGTTGAAGGCAAGAATTGAGGAGCTCTTTGGAGCGCAGCTGGATATGATCGAGGACGCTGGTCTGAGACAGGGCGTTGTTGATATCTGGACTGCAGCTGCCGAGAGAGGGGGGTGGTCGCCTGAAGACCTCGAGCAGATACCTTTCACTCTCCTAACCGACACACACGGGATCAACCTCATTCAGCACACCATCGCTGTCACCGATGGAGCTGTAGGTCTGGCCACAGCGATCCTCTCGGCCTACGAACCTCCTTTCGCTATCGACATGGACCTGCTTATCGCCGGAGGATTGCTCCACGATGTGGGTAAACTGCTTGAGATAGAACAGCACAGTGAAGGACACAGGAAGGGGCACTGGGGCAAATGCGCCAGACATCCCATCTCCGGTGCCATCATTGCTTCGGAATTCGGTATGCCGCTAGAGATCGTGAATATCATCGGCTGTCACGCCAAAGAGGGCGATGGCAGACCCCAGAGGGTTGAGACGGTCCTCGTGCATCAGGCCGACTTCGCGACCTTCAATCCCATGGTCATGCTCCAGAAAGGCCTGCTGATACAATAAAGTTACGGGGACACAACACTTATCTCCGGTTATGGGGACACCATCTTTGGGAATAGGGTGTCCCCATATCTAAGTTAAGTACTGTGCCCCGTAACTCTCCCCGTAACTCGGGAAAATGCATATTGACACTGTTCTGCATGTATTCCATCTTCCCTCTTATGGGAACTATGTACTAACTCAGATTGTTTTATACCAGTAATCTATAATTCTGCTCGGAAATACTCCCCCTGCGACAATCCGGGTACACTGCAACACTGGAGGTCCTGGAAATGCTGAGAGCTGCATTGCTGGTGCTCGCGCTCATCTCGGTCGTTGCGGCCGATATCGTGTATCGAGCCGAGGAACCTGTTGAGTCTGCCACTTACATCGAAAGTGATGGGGGAAGCTTCCTGATCGAATTTGCTCTTCCCGCTCTTGTGGTCGAGAGCGATCCTACCGCGGAGTTCGCCATGGCGAGCGACTTCAGTATTCCTGGAGGCGGGAAGCTCGCGATTGAGGGAACTCCCGATCTTCCGGTAATACGCCGAATGGTCAGGATCCCTGAGACAGGCGGTCTCACGCTTGAGATCGTTGAGGAAGTCACCGCTTCACTTGGCCTGTACAGTGTGGCGCCATTCACTGGCTATCCGCTCAGAAGCGGGGAGCAGCCTGACTACCGTATAGATCAGCAGCTTTACTCAACTTCCGAGTTCTACCCATCATCACCTGTTACTATAGAAAGCATCGGCATCCTGAGGGATCTCAGGATCGCCTGGGTCACATTCAATCCAGTCAGGATCAATCCCGTGACTGGCGAGACCCTTGTCACTACCAGTATCACCGCCAGATTTATCAGCGAGGGGCCGGGAGAGAACGAGCTTCTCCGTAATGTCACTTCCTATACAAGGAGCTTCCTCCCGATCTATCGCGAGGTGCTCGGTTTTGATGAGAATGACCTTGATGCCGGAGATGGCTGCTATCTCGTTATCACATCTGCTGAAGGCTACAGCTATGCCCGTGATCTCGTTAATTGGAAGCGGGAGAAGGGCTGGGAGGTCGAGATCGGGCTAGTGCCGACCATCGGCTCATCCGCTGCAGCCATAGATGCCTGGATAGAGAATGCCTTCAACACATGGGATACTCCGCCTGAATGGATCCTCATCGTTGGTGACGAGGATGTTGTACCGCCTCCATATGCCAGCGGCACCGCGGCTGATAACCAGTACGGCGTGATAGGGTCCGGTGTAAATCCCAGCATTCATGTTGGACGACTGACAGGTGGCGACACCGATGTGCTTGGCTATATGGCCTGGAAGATAGAGAATTACGAGAAGGATCCATACCAGCCCGCTTCGAGCTGGTTCCAGCACGCCGTCAGCATTGGCTCTACTGACTTCCAGGATCCCTGGATGTCGTATAGATATGCAGCACTGATGATGGCATCCGGTATGGACACAGACCTTTACTGTAACTCCAGCTCCTATGGGGGTACCCCTCCCTCGGTTTCCAACATTTCAGCTGAAGTGAACAGCGGAACATCTCTATTGAGTTATATCGGTCACGGCAGCATCACTTCCTGGGTCACTACCGGATTCAACAACGGTAATGTGAATGCGCTCAGCAACGGTCGCCTGCTCCCCTGGATAAGCTCCATCGCCTGCAACAATGCTGAGTTCCAGGGATCCACGCTCTGCTTCGGCGAGGCCTGGATGAGCTACGGCAGCATCGCCTCACCCAAGGGTGCCGTGGGTTTCATGGGCGCTACTATGGGAAGTCCGGTCGGACCAACCGATTCCCTCGCGCTCTACCAGTTCAAAGGCTATTTCGAGCTGGATATGTATCACATGGGTGCGGCCTTCGACTACGGCAAGATCAAGGCCTACGAGTACACCAGCAGCACATCCAACAGCAATATGCACATGATAATGGGTTGCCCCGAGTTCGATATCTTCACCGAGACTTCACCTCTTGTCTATCTGGATGCTGATCATCCGGCTGTGATATACCCCGGGCCATGGGGAGTAACTGGTACACTTGGCGGTGCTCCAGTTGAGGGAGCCCTTGTTGGAGTTGTGCAGGATACTACCCTGCTTGCCCGTGGCTACACCGACGGCTCAGGTATCGCCAGTCTTGATGTCGATGCCCTCGTCTCCAGCAACGATGCCACGATAACCGTCACCGTTCACAATGGCTATCCATACCGTGGGACGGCAGTCGTCAGCACTGGTATCGAGGAGGGCTCTGGACCTCTCCAGAGATTCCAGATAATGGCTCCCGCTCCCAATCCCTTCTCTGCATCCGCATCATTCACATACTCACTTGCTACTGCAGGGCAGGCCAGCCTCGAGATTTACGATGTGTCGGGAAGGATCGTTCGTACACTGACATCTGGAGAGCACGAGGCCGGTACTCATTCAGTCGAATGGTTGGGTGATGATCATACCGGAACCGCAGTTCCCAACGGTATCTACGTCGGCAGACTGACTTCGGCTGACGGTACGCTGACCACGACCTGCATACTACTGAGATAATCAGGATTGGGGGACATGCACCGCAGGTGCGTGTCCCCCCAGCCTAGCCAACCGCAGGTGCGTGTCCCCCCAGCCCAGCCTCATGCATCTGCCGACTGCGAATGCGCTCAGCGATACTGCTTGAATGTCACTGCTGAGCGTCCCCCCAGCCTAGCCATGTTTAGCCGTTTCTTCCCATCCGCTTGACGAATGAGTCTGCAAGGCAATAGATTCCACAGGTTTCCGTAAGCTGCGCCATGCATGTGGTTGGCTGTCCGAGTACAGTACACCGGCGGGTGTCCGGTGTTATCCATATGGGATGGAGAGGGATTGCATCCCACATTCATCTGCGCGAATCCAGAATGCAGAACCCACCAGGGTTCGGAGGTTTGAAAGTGTCTAGATATCGCGGTCCCAGGTTCCGTAAGATCAGATCCCTTGGTGCTCTTCCGGGTCTCACCAGGAAGGAACCCAGCAAGCAGAACGCTCCAGGCGAGGCTGGTGGAAGATGGCGCAGGCGTCGATCCTCTACTTATAAGCTTCAGCTGGTCGAGAAACAGAAGATCAGATTCAACTACGGTCTCTCCGAGAAGAAACTTCGCATGTACTTCCGCAAGGCTGCAACCATGAAGGGTGAGACAGGTCACAACCTTCTTCAGCTCATCGAGCGAAGGCTGGACAACGTTGTTGCGAGGTCTGGATTCGTAAGAAGTATTCCAGCTGCGAGACAGCTTGTCGGTCATGGTCATGTGACTGTGAATGGTCGCAAGGTCGATATTTCATCCTACTCACTGAAGGTCAGCGATGTCATCTCTCTCAAGGAGAAGAGCAAGAATCTCAAAGTGGTAGAAGAGAACATCACCGAGGGTTCAGGTATCGGCGTTCCGGCATACCTCGATGTGGATCCTGCCAAGCGCAGGATCATTCTTAAAGCTCTTCCCGCAAGGGACGACGTACCTCTCGAAGTTGATGAGCGAATGGTTGTTGAGTTCTACTCCAAGTAGGATTCCGTACTTTCCATTCGCGTATAG
>JAOZQW010000522.1:235-1215 GCA_029932015.1 Candidatus Fermentibacteraceae bacterium | reverse complement strand
TGAAATAGACCGGTCGAGATATGACCGACCGCTCTCCGGCGGCTATCGACAGGCGTACTGCGGCAGCACTGGCTGTCAGATCACAGCTCCTCGGATCCGATACAGGGCTTCCCTCCGGAAAAGAGGGCGTCGCTCAGGTGATCGAGAGCATCGGTTATGCTCAGATAGACACGATCTCCGTTGTTCACCGTGCGCATCATGTCACTCTCAGAACCAGGTGCCCCGACTACTCACCTGCATTACTGGGCATTCTGCTCACCGATGATCGCAGGATATTCGAGTACTGGGGACATGCCGCCTCCTACCTCCCGATGAGCGACTACAGGTTCTATACCAGACGTATGCAGCAATTCATCGATCCCATGGACAAGTGGGCGAAGGATAGATACGGGAAATGCGGACACCTCATGGACGGCATCCTGGAGAGGATACGGGAAGAGGGGCCACTCGGCGCAAAGGACTTCAAAGCGAATCCCAGTCACAAGTCGGGTCAATGGTGGGACTGGAAGCCTGCCAAGATAGCGCTGGAGCTTCTCTTCTGGCGCGGGGACCTCATGATAACGGCAAGGAAGAATTTCCACAGGTTCTATGACCTTACCGAGAGGGTACTGCCTGATCATGTGGATACTACTCCTCCGGACGATGATGAACTCGGCCGCTTCATGGTAAAAAGAGCCCTTTCCGCTCACGGAGCTGCTACGGAGAAGCAGATAGCCTTCCACCTGAAACCGGGTGGAAGGGAACTCGTAAATGCCGCCCTGAAACAGATGCTGAACACCGGGGAAATCGATCCTGTGACCGTCCATGGGGAAGAAGGCTACTTCATACAGACTGAAGTGCTTGAGTCTCTGCCCGGCAGGAAATCTTCTGATGGAGAGGAAGAAGCTTCGCATCTTATTAGTCAGGTTGAAACGCTTATTACTGGTATGCTTAACAAAGAAACTCTCTTTGATCTTATTCGAAATTTTGTTGTATTTGAA
>JAOZQW010000522.1:0-225 GCA_029932015.1 Candidatus Fermentibacteraceae bacterium | reverse complement strand
CCACTTCATACAGACTGAAGTGCTCAACTCCCTGCCCGTCAGGGAATCCTCTGATGGAGAAGTCCGGTTCCTTTCCCCCTTCGACAATCTCATCATCGACAGGGACAGGGTGAAGCACCTCTTCGGATATGATTACACTCTCGAGTGCTATCTCCCGGCCACCAGGCGGAAGCACGGTTACTTTGTACATCCTATCCTCTGGAATGATTCTCTCATAGGGAGGAT
>JAOZQW010000233.1 GCA_029932015.1 Candidatus Fermentibacteraceae bacterium | reverse complement strand
CAGCGAGATCACTGCTGCGGAGGCTATATCGGAGCTGTTCTCAAGGCCGGAGAAGGAGGAGTTCCCGGAGGTGTTCTAGCACCGGGAGATATTACTTGAGATTTACACCTGGCGCATTCACCTATCTGGATCACCTGACGGTCACACCTGTTCTGGATGAAGCTCTGGCGGCTTTTACCGAGACTCTGGCGAATGGCTACGGTAATACCAGAAGTTCCAATCTCCCGGGCAGGAAGGCGCTGGAATTCTGCAATCGTGCCTCGGAGGAGGTTGCCGACTTCTTCGGCGGCAAGAGGACTTTCTTCTATTCCGACGGGGGGATGGCCGCCGGTCTTTCTGTCGCCGCCATTGGGCGGGCAGCCAGAAAATCCGGCAGAGAACACATAGTTGCCTCCTCTCTGGAGATCACTCCCATAGTCTCTGTACTCCGTATGCTGAACAGCGAGGGTTCTGAAGTAACATTCCTGCCAAGCGACGGTAACGGGAGGATCTCACCCTGCGCCCTCCGGGATGCTATGACGGATAGGACCGGTCTCGTCATCTCCGCCTGGGGCAGCGCTGTTTCGGGTGTTGTGCAGCCTGTCGATGAGCTGGCTGATATTTCGCATGAAGGGGGGGCTCTCTTTCATTCAGACGCCACTGCTGTTGCAGGCAGGCTGAAGATAGACCTTAACTCCTCGAAAGTGGATGTGATCACTATCGACTCCCACAGACTGGGAGGGCTTCCCGGCACAGGAGCGGTGGTCTCCTCCCTTGATGATCCCTGGGTGATGAGTGAGGCCTCTGAATATCCCGCCATGAGCGACATACCGGGAATTGCGGCATTCCTTGCAGCTCTCCGGGTGATAAACACAGGCATCCTCCCCAGGGCTAGACTTGTGAACCAGCTCCGTCTTGAACTGCTCGATGGATTAGACAGACTGGGGATCGGGTACAGTATTGTCGGGGGGAAGCTGGAGTTCCTGCTTCCGGGAGCCGCGCTTCTCCGATTGAACAGGATATACGCCGGATTTCATGCGAGAATGGAGGATCTGGACGTGATACTGCCATCACACCTCTGCTCAGAGAGACTGTCCTACCTGAAGAGCCTCGGGCTCGATGTCAGTGAGGAAGACCAGGAGAGATATCTCGGATTCTCGCTTGCACCGATGAACACGATCCTCGAGGTTGAGCATTTCCTGAGAGCTGTCTCCATGTCCATCAGCAGAAAAACAGGTCGATGATGAGATGGCTCATATGTGCCCGTATTCTCCTTCTGACAGTGAGCCTGATACCCCTGTCCGCAGTCTCGGCGCAGTTATCCGGAGAATGCGGCTCCAGATACTTCTGGGTTGTCAGGGATAATCTCTCTGATCCGGAGACCATTGATCAGATGGTGGAGAGAGCTGCAGAGGCCGGTGCGAATGGACTCATCGTACAGGTCGTGGGCAGGGCTGAGGCGTACTATCGCTCTGCGATCCTTCCTCCTGCGGACTTTCAGGAGGGGTTCGATCCCCTGGCTTATCTCATCTCCGTGGCAAGACCAAACGGCATGGAGGTCCATGCCTGGGTAAATGCCTTCCTCGTCTGGTCTTCGCCATGGGCGCCGGAGGATTCCGCGCATGTATGGCTGGCATGTCCGGACTGGTTCATGGGGGATGCGTCGGGGAGATCGACCAGGGATTATTCCAGGGAGGAGTGCGAGAGCGCCGGTCTGGTGGGAGCCACCCTCTCGCCTGCGGTTCCCGAGGTCAGGGAGTTCCTTGCTTCGATAGCCGTGGAAATAGCCAGAGGCTACGACGTCGATGGGATTCATCTCGATTACATCAGGTATCCGAATCCATCATTCGGGTTCGAGCAGGCAGCTCTGGGCGCCTTCTACCTTGAAACAGGACTGGACGCGCTCGATATCTTCAGACGCTACAGCGGAATGGAGTCTCTCTCCGAGCAGTGGGGCGCATGGAGAAGACGCCAGGTCACCCTTACAGTTCTGACCGTCCGCTCCGCACTTCGAGGTGCGGCACCCGGAGTCCTCCTGTCAGCTGCTGTTATGGCTGATCCTTCCGAGGCGCCTGTCCAGTACTTCCAGGACTGGAGGGAATGGATCCACGAGGGTCTGGTTGATTTCGTATGTACAATGGCTTACACCTCCAACAGGGCAAGAGCTCTTGAACTCGCGCAGCTGGGCACTTCTGAGGATCCTGACAAGGTTATTCACGGGATCGGTGTGTACAATCAGCCGATATCCGCTGCACTGCCTGCAGCCCGGGAAGCGATTGATCTCGGGGCTGCCGGTATCTGTGTTTTCAGTCTGGGAACACTCGCGCCGGAGAGTACATGGGTAATTAGAAACTTCTGGCGAGAGACGGGAAGGCCTGAAAGGGGCATGGACGCTTCCGTATTTCATCGGGTCTCGACGTCTGGAGCGGCTGGGCTGTGAGACTCGGCATCCTCGCGAGTGGAAGCCGCGGTAACGCATTCCTCGTGGAGCATGAAGACTGCGTCATCCTGATCGATGCTGGTCTGAGCTGCAGGAAGCATACCGAAAGGTCCGAATCTGCTGGTTTTACGGGAGCCGTTCCCGATATCCTGCTGCTGAGTCATGAGCACACTGATCATGTGTCAGGGGCGGGGGTCGTCGCGCGAAGGTGGAGGATTCCCGTTTATGGCACCGAGGGTACCCTTACCGGAGCTTCACGAAGGTTCGGCAAGCTCCCTGCTGGAACTGGTGTTCTCGCAAATGGCTCGAGGATGAAACACGGACCTTTCGTCATCGAGGCTTTCAGTGTTGCTCACGATGCTGCCGATCCGTCGGGCTTCGTGATAGAGTGCTCCGGCGGACGCATCGGCATAGCAACCGACCTCGGATGTCCGGGGCCACTTGTCAGGGAGAGTCTCTCCGGGTGCAGTGCGCTTGTCCTCGAGTTCAATCATGATGAAGATATGCTCTGGAATGGCAGCTATCCATGGCATCTGAAGCAGCGCATTGCATCCTCCACGGGGCACCTGTCCAATGAAGTTGCGGCATCGCTTCTGGACTCGGTGCTTCACCCTGGGCTGAAGCTCTGTGTTCTTGCGCATTTGAGCCAGGAGAACAACCTTCCGGATCTGGCAGTGAGGGCTTCGAGGGAGGCGGCCGGTGAATCTGTTATGATATGGGCCGGTAAGCAGGATTCAGCGCTGCCTGCCATTGAGATATAAGACTGGAGGTTGGATTGAAGCACACCATCGTACTACTGCTGGCGGCTGCACTTGTCTGCGCTGCCGTCGACCTTGAATTGAATGTGTCGGTAGGCCCCGCGTTTTCTACCGGTCAGTGGGGACGCAATCTCGGGACCGGTATCGACGGCAGAATAGCGGGTGCCTGGAAGATCACCCCCTCGCTACTGGTTGGCCTGGGTGTAGAAGGACAGGTCCGAAGCAGCACTGATGGAGGTTCAGCTTCGCTGACTATGCTGACGCCTGCCTTGACGGCTTCGTACTATCTCAGACCATGGGGCAACACATTTAATCCGGGTCTGGAGTGCGCCTTCGGTCTCTGCCGCAGTTCCCTGAGCAACTCAGGGGGAGCGGACCCGGTATCATGGGATCCGGCCTGGCGTGCCGGTTTCAGGTGGGATTTCAGTCTTGGAGGTACGTATCGCGGACAGGTGGGAATGGATTACTCAAGCGTTCTTGCCGACATCGAGCAGGCCGATACTTTCCTACTCCTGTTCGGATTTACGAAGGAGGTGACGCTGTGAGAAAAACAGTGACACTCTGCCTCATAGCAGCAGCTCTGACCCTGTCAATAACTGGCTGTGACCGAAATCCGCTCTTCTACAGGCTGGCATCGGATTACTACCCGGTGACAACAATCGGTAGTCAATGGGAATATTCCATCGAGGGTGGGGGCAGTCTCGTCAGGACGATCGAGGATCAGGCCATTATAGGTGAAAGGACCTGCTACAGGATGCTTTCCGGTGCGGACTACAACTACTGGATCGACGAGAATGGACGCCTGGAGCATTATGAGGATCACAGGGTGATGTTCAATGGTTTCGAGGTCCCTCTCTACCAGGCCTGGGTGACATGGCTGGACTGGCCGCTGGCCGTTGGAGCCATCCGGACTGACAGCGCTTCTGCATTTGCCGTCAGTCAGGGAGTCACCATCAGTCATGACTGGAGCCGAACTACCACTGTAGTGACAGTGACTGACAGTCCCGACGGCAAATGGAGCAACTGTTACCGTGTCCGTCAGTCGGAGACCACCATCAACTGGATCCGTGCAGGTGGTTTCAGCCCGGATACTACCACGGTTTCACGGGACATCTGGCTGGCACCGGATGTAGGGATGGTAGCCA
>JAOZQW010000232.1 GCA_029932015.1 Candidatus Fermentibacteraceae bacterium | reverse complement strand
TCGCGAGATCGGCACCTGCACACGCTGCTATCACCGGACAGCCGATTCCAGGCGGGCCATCCACGAGCAGTATCGCATCCCTGATGCTATCCGCCTCTCTGACTGCTGCATTCTTGACGGTTGTAACGAGCTTGCCTGAATTTTCTTCTCCCGCCTTCATCTCTGCATGGTAAAGTGTGCCATAGTCAGATTCCGAGATGAACCAGGCCCCGGCCGTCACTCTCTCTGTGCTGATCGCATTCTCGGGACATTGATGAAAGCAGGAGTCGCAGCCCTCACAGCTGAGCCTGTCAATCCTGTACCTGCTATCTGCGGGATCCGGAGGGAGCACCGCCCCGAACCTGCATACTTCATGGCATCTGCCGCAGGCGGTACACTTCTCATACTCGATAGTAGCTTTCAGGCCACCTGTAAATGCGTGTTCTTCAAGTGGTTTCGGTCTGAGGAGGATCTCCAGGTTCGCTGCATCGACATCCGCATCCGCAAGAACCAGCCTGTGATCAACTGAAGCAACATGTGCGAGAGCCGCCGTAAGAGATGTTTTGCCCGTTCCGCCCTTACCGCTCAGAACTACTATCTGCGTCAATGATCGACCTCTTTCCTGACAGCCATCAGAATATCTCTGAACACATCCAGGTATTCGGGAAGTCCGCTCAGCAGGGGAATCCCCTCGGAGAGGATCTCGGCTATCTTCCGGTCCATAGGTATCCTGGCCAGCACAGGCAGATTCACATCGGTGCAGTATTCCTCGACGGCACTGTCACCGATCCCGTCTCGGTTGATGATCACGCCTGCAGGGAGCTTCATTTGGTTGACTACGACGTCTACAGCCGCTTTCAGATCATGAAGGCCGAAAGGCGTCGGTTCAGTCACGAGGATCACGTAATCACTTCTGCTGACCGATTCAACCACGGGACAGGATGTCCCCGGGGAAGAGTCTATTATGACTGTCGAATTTCCCGCGGCTGGAAGGTATTCATCGAGCAGAGCCTTGATAACCGGGACCGGCATCGCCTGTCCTACATTCAGGATCCCTCGGGCAAAGCGTATGGTCCCGTTCGAACCTCCCTCGATCCTGCCGGTAACATGAGTGATCTCTTCGATGGCATTCACGGGACAGACGAGGCTGCAGCTTCCGCAGCCATGACAGAGATCACGGAAGACGAGTACTGTTTCACCGGCAACTGCGATGGAGTTCCATACACAGACCTCGGAGCACTTCCCGCAGTACGTGCATTTATCGAGGTCGACTTCCGGGACCAACACGCCGGTGTCCCTCCCGGATGTGAAGTCGATGTCCAGAAATAGACCGCAATTCGGTTCCTCAACATCACAATCGAGGAGCAAAGGTGCTTCAGACGAGTCTTCGGCAGCGGCAATGGCAAGACTTACCGCTACTGTAGTCTTGCCAGTGCCGCCCTTGCCGCTCGCTACCGCAATAACCATCAGGTTGTCTACCCTCGGGTCATTCCTGCCCCGCATTTGGGGCAGGTCAGACTGTTGCAGGGCTGACCGACCTGATGCCGCTGTCTGTACCCGCAACCGGGACAGACGCAGTCTCCTCCGGGACCAGCCGCAAATGGACCGCCACCGCGGCCTCTGCCACCGGCGGATCCCCTTCCCTGTTCTCTCCCTGTATCATTAGACATTGCATTGTCCTCCTTACTGCTTCCGCTTCCTGTCAGGGAGCTTGACTATGACATCATCAAGCTCTTCCAGAAGAGCTGCCGCTTCCTCTCTGAGGCGGGAAACGGGTTCATTTTCATACTCCGAATCACCGTGGCCATGCTCAATGCTTTCACGACATGGTGCTGCTCCGGGCAGGATGCCGGCAATGTAGGCATCGATAGCGCTTCTGACACTGCCTGATGCTCCAGTCGAGCATTTGATCCCGTAATTCCCGAAGATGGATATTGCTCTTCCCCCCATACCTCCTGCAAGCATAACATCGGCACCCAGTTCCTGTATCAGACCAGGTACCTGGCCGGGGGAGTGCGCCTTGAAGTAAGGATTCTCCACGGATGCCACATCGGTAATGGTGTTTCCTTCAACATCCACTACTGTGAAGTAAGGGCACCTTCCGAAGTGGTGGCTCACCGAGCTGTCAAGCTTCCTGTTGCTGTCCGATGATACGGCGATCTTCATTTCTCCTGCCCTTCTCGCAGGCTGTCCAGCTTCTGAAGGACATCGGCTACCTGACCTCTCAGGTCCCTCAGCTTGGCAGAAAACATTTCGAGTTCATCCGTCTTGCTGCCGGAAGTTCCCGCTGGAGGGGTCGCGGTGGGGGTTATTCCGGAATGGGAGTTTGCATTCGCAGCTCCCATCAGAGGGAGATCTCCATGGTTGAAGGCCTCAATGGTCTCCCTGACTGTGCCCCCAGAGGCGGTATAGCAGGGCACAGACCCAGCAGTGAGCACCTCATATGCGTTGGGACCGATACTCGAAGATATGACCGACCCAGGATCTTTCTTCAGAACGAACTGTGCTGCCTGTATACCGGCGCCGCTGCTCTGGCTCAATGCAGGATTCACGAAACTCTCATGCGTGAAATCCTCAGTATCCACTAGAAGGTAGTATTCAGTTCTGCCGAAGACCGGGCTGATGCTGGAATCGATACTTTCACCGGATGAACTTATGATTACTTTCATAGATTATTCCTTTTCTGCTCTTCTTTTTAGGAGCTGATTCACTCGAAACGCGATCTCTTCTATTGTCTCCGCCACAAAGAGAATCCTGCTTCGCAGTGATTCGGCTTCGGATGGCCCCTGGTCAACAACCTGAGGGGCATACCGCGGATACCTTTGCTGCCGGGTTCGAGGATTGTCGAAGGATCTTGTCCTCCTGCCTCTGCCACCTCCACGTCCGGGAGCGGTCGAGTATCCCGGATCAGGATATCCCGCGCATCTTCCCGCTGCTCTACCTGTCATCGGTCCTTCGCTCCTCGGTCCTGTCCCATCTCCTGCAGGCATGATCACTCCTTCCTAATTTCCTCTGGTCCTGCATCACCACTGTGATGCTGCTTCATATGATCCTGATATTCGCTGAAGAAACGGTGCAGTATTCTGTCTGTCTCCTCGAGATCACGTACCCACATCTGCAGGTATCCATCTCCTTCGGGAGAGAGGGTATAAACCCTTATTGCCGGACCGGAATCACCCTCAGCCCATCTGGAAGAGACAAATTCCCGTTCCTCAAGGCTTCTGAGAATGCGATAGATGGTGCTCGAGTCCGCAGGAGTTTCGCTGAATCCGAACTTCCCAAGGTTATCAAGCAACTCGTAGCCGTGGGATTCTCCGCCATGGAGCAGCAGCAGCAGGCAGGGTTCCAGGAATCGTCTGATGCCGCTCCCGCACGCCCTCCTACCTCCTCCAGCTCCCGCTCCGCGTCTTCCCGGCATAGTGTATCCTCCATCTATGTGCATACTGCACCTAGATGATAATTCATGAAGTAGTTTTGTCAAGCGCTGGGAAATACTGTGGAGAATTATCAGCAGATATACGCCTCTGAGTGGAGATGATGCTTTCCTCTTGAAACCTGGATATGATGGGGCGGAGAGAACACTTGTTGCCTTCTCCTCCCATGATTGATCAGCGTTATTGTGAGTTGCAGAAAGTCAGCGCAGGAGTATGCACCTCCGGGTTGTGACCCGGTCTCCGGCATTGAGCTGGAGCAGATAGACACCGGGTAGCAGACTCTCTGCGTCCAGAACGAAATCATGCTGTCCAGAAACTGCATATCCCTCGGTAAGAGTTACAACCAGTCTCCCTGAAAGGTCGAATACGTCCAGCCTTACAGGACCTCCGGGGTTAAGTCCGACCGATACTGTAGCGGAACCTCTGAACGGGTTCGGCGTGATGGAGATCATGGACCCGGGAATGGCGGGAGTTCCCTCCTCTATTCCAGTCGTGATGTCACGTTTGAGGATGGTGCTGTGGAATCCACACGCCCAGAGGATGCTGTCACCCTGAAGTGCGAAATCGCTTATGCCCTGCTGCGGCCAGGATGCGGTCCATTCAAGATCCCAGCTCATTCCACCGTTGTCAGTGCCATAGATAAAGCCGCGGCCGCCATTCTCGTAATCCTGGCTGCCTGTCAGCCATCCAACGGTGGGGGATATCATGATGATTGCATCGGGATGATACGGTATGCCTGCTGTCGCTACCCAGTTGTCACCGCCATCAGTCGTACGCTGAACGGTTCCACCGAGTCCGATCGCCCAGCCGTACTGATCATCCAGGAAGAAGAGATGCTGAATATGCGCGCTGGTGACAGGCGCTTGGGCGAGCCATGTGAGGCCACCATCGACGGTATGCCTGATGAAGCC
>JAOZQW010000231.1 GCA_029932015.1 Candidatus Fermentibacteraceae bacterium | reverse complement strand
GCTGAGAAAAGACCAGCCTCGCTGTCCGGTATCTTCCTCCCTCTCCACATCTGCTGATTGGATGTAAATATCTGGCCTGACCCGAGACCGAGCTCCTTCAGGATCTCCAGTGCGTTTGCAGGACCGCCATCGACCGACGCGTGAATTCCCGGGATCATGTTACCTTTCCATGACAGTGTTGTACGGAATATGAGTCCATGATAACACATGAAGACTGCCCGGGGGATTGCTCCGCCCTTCCTTCGCTCCTCCATCAGTCCTATATCAGTGGAATGGAATGGATCGTCATGTCGACCTGTACAACATGCAGAATTCACAGATGTCGAGAGGAGATGATATGCCGATATGGCTGACTGGCTCAATCGTATTCCTGGTGCTGGGTCTCGGAGGGTTCATGGTCTCGAAGAACCGTGGAACCGCTAGTGATGCCAAGACCTCCGCAACTGTGGATTGCGAGCTCATGACTGAAATGCCATCCGTCCAGATCGACTCTCTTCTTGCACGATTGGAGATGGAAGAGGCGCCTGACCCCACAATGGGTGCGATGTGCTACTCAGTGATGGCCCCGCCGGATTCGGTGGACTACATCTGCCCTGAATGCGGAGAGAGAACCCTGTACAGCGGTCCGGAGGCCTACTTCTTCCAGTCGGACCTTACCCGGAGCAGGGACCTCGTCGTGGACATAGACTCCTCCGACCTCCTGGACGCCATGCTGGACGAAAGCTCGTTCTGCAGCTTCTGCGATCCTGACACAGAGACCCCCGGTATGAAGCTCAGTATCCTCTATCACGATGGAAGCGTTGTGGTATCGGAAGTCTCCAGGTTCGATCTGACAGCGCTATCTGCCTTCCTTCGCGGGGAGCTCGTCTATCGGACCGACAACGACGGCACACAGCCGCTGAAACCGTACGTCGGAAGGATCCGTGAAATACTGGGCGTGGGAGAATGTGAGTAAAATGAAGTATGCACCGAGCGCAGTGAGAGAAGCTATCGTGATCCTGGTCATCCTGCTGCTGACCTCATCAGCAATTGGACAGAGCTGTACTGCTCCGGCAGTGAGTACAGGGGACATGCAGGCTCAATTCGATATTCTGCTGACGACGGAAAGTTTCGGCGGCACGTTCGGTTTCGGACCGGAACCTCCTGCGAACACCACGGCATTCAGGGAGCTGGTCGGGATGCCTGGTTCCGATACGATGTTCAGGGATCTGCTGGATAGAGCGACCCTCGAGGGTCAGATGTATGCCCTCTGCGGACTCTGGTACACGGACCATGACTACTTTCTCATTGCCCTGGATGACTTCAGGGATGTCTCTGAGATGATAACCATTCAGTCCGGTGATATGTACTACCCGACACCTGTTTCCGGAGTGGTCGAATCAGCCAGCTGTGATGCAGTCAAGCTGGATCATCGGGGGCAGACCATCTCTGAATGGATACGGGACAACCTGAAGCCAGGAGGGAATTTCATCACCGACATAGCCGGAGGTGGATATCCGGCTACCCTGAGATTCGGATATCCCGCTGTGATCGTCCCGGTTACTGACGCACCGATCTCCGGAGGTTGAAGCTGACGGCATCGGGGCAGGTGTCCCGCAGAACATCACTGTAAAATTCAGCCGCTGAGACAGGTCCTTGTGAAATGTCTGATATTCAGCCGGCAGATCTCTGCCAGCTCTCCCCTGACAGAAAGCACATGATCACGGAGGGTGCCCTGATCGCTCCAGATCTCACCGATCGTCCTGTATGCGGTCTCGTCCCAATTCCTGTCCGCAGGGTCGACTGTCAGTCCTTCGAGCCTCGCCTGCTCCATGAACCGGAAGCCCTTCGTGGCATATGGCATTGAGACAGGCACCGTACCGGTTACAACAGATAGAATGGCTCCATGCAGAGGAACCGTCAGGAAGACCCGGCAGCGGCCCATCTGCTCAATGAAGGACTCTATGCTTCGGGGCATCACAACTGAAGCGCTTTTGCCGTGCTTCATCAGGGAGATCACAGCCTCGCACTCCAGATCATCCGAGTTCGAAAGACTGCCCGTATGGAAAGGGAAGAACTGGACGGTTCCGCCCCTCTCCTCGATATGCCTGTCGAGCATGGCTGCCCATCTCCTGCGGACCCCGGACATATCCTGTTCCCTGTGAATGCCGAGTTTCCTGCGTATCTCAAGTGGAAGAAGCCTGCCGCTGCGATTGGAGACATTTCTGATCGCCACGCCGAGGATATCCGATCCATCTGTTGATGGTGTGAAATCATCAGTAAGCGTGAATGTGGAATCGGACGCGAGCAGCACTTTCTCGGGACTCAGGCCAAGTCCGAGAAGTGTATCGTATGAAGGTCGGTCCCTGACAGTTACCCCGCTGCAGCGACCCATCCATTTGCGGAGCTGCCATGGTGTCCAGCTAGCCAGTTCATCGGCCTGACCGATACCCACCGACCATGCAAAGGTCCGCTTCCCGTAGTGCTTCGCCAGACGAAGCGGGAAAAGATTGTAAGGTGTGTAAAGTAGTGAAGATCTGTCCTGGGCAAGTTCACCGCCGCCGACAATGACGATATCGGACCACTTCACGGCCTCCCGCATTGCGGAGAGACGGCCATTCGTCACATCAAATGGAACAGCGCCGAATCTCTCTCTGGTTCGCTCCGGCATCGCGGACATTACCCCGAGCTCAAGGTCAGGTATTGCGGCAAGGTCCTTTACCTGGGCGGCAAAGATAGCCTCATCACCGACATTGGAGCCGGTCTTCTCGAGCTGCCCCCATGAAGAGGTGAATACTTTGATACTCATAGGTGCAATATACCGTCTTTCCCACGGCATGATAGCTTATCGCTCCAGTTTCAGTTAACCCACATCGGCAGGATGTCATCCTGCGGAAAAGTCAGGAGTTCCCCGCAGACGCCTTTGTGCTGCAGAGCAGAGCACTTCGGACGCTGCTATTAGCATTACCATCCCCTCACCCTTATCCTACTGGCTTTGACATACGTCGGAATGGAGCTATTTTGAGTGATGTTCGAATATTCACGCTAGAGAGGGGATCGGATGAAACACCTGATGATGATTTCGTTACTAGTTGTGCTCTGCGCCGCAGGAGCAACTGCAGATACATGGGAGCACACTTATGGGACCGAACTTCCCGAACAGGCTTTCTTCGCACTGCCTGCACCGGACGGCGGCTGGCTGATAGGCGGTATCTTTATCATCGATGTTTCGCACAGCATCCTTTCAGACGAAAGTCCTGGCGGCGTGGACTGCTGGCTGGTGAGGATCGATGCTGACGGGGAGGAGATCTGGCGGGGAGACTTCTGGAACGGGCCATGGCTGGACCTTGCAGCGGATGGGGCGGCTGTTCAGGACGGCTTTGTCCTCGGCGGGGTGGCGACGACCATGGAGAATGGAGAGCAGTACTGGCTCTTTAAGATCGACGATTCAGGAGACCTTGTCTGGGAATGGATGCATGGCGGCCAGGGGGATGAGTGGGCTTACGACATTTCAGCGGTCTCGGACGGGGGCTTCATACTAGCTGGATATGTTGACTCCCTGAACGGCAAGGGCCCTGAGGTGAGCCTCCTGAGAACAGACGGAGAGGGCAGCGAACTCTGGAGCGGGACTTACTCCGGCAGAGGTAGCGGCATGGCGGAGGCGGTTATGGAGACAGCGGATGGCGGGTTCCTTGTCGCAGGCTATTTAATGCCTGAGAAAGGGGTTGCGACCCCCCTCCTGCTGAAAACCGATCCCGATGGCCTGGAGCTCTGGATGCGAACCTACACCGCTCAGCCATTCGACTGCTTTCCAATGGATATGACGGAGCTCGCGGGCGGGGACATCTGCCTGACAGGCTATACCGAGACCGAGGCCGGGGACTATGACATCTGGGCAGCTCTCCTGGACGAAAGGGGAGAACTTCTCTGGGAGAAGACTATCGGGTGGGAGAACGACGATATGGCCTTCTCGGTCATCCCGAATGGAGAGGGCTGCCTGATAGCCGGGAGCACCAGGTCGATAGGAGCCGGCAATCAGGACCTTCTGCTTATCTGTCTGGACGCTGACGGGGAGGAAGTCTGGTCAGAAACGCACGGCGGCCCCGGCAACGATGGAGCCGAGGGCATCCTGCGGACAGAGGACGGGGGTCTCATCGTAAGCGGATTCTCCTCATCATGGAGCGATGGGGAAATGGATGTCTGGGTACTGAAGCTGAACTCGCAGGGACGGATGCGGTAGAGAATTATGCACCTGGGGACACGCAACCTAATTCCGAAGAATTAGGTGCATGTCCCTATTGCATGAGGTTAGGTGCGGAAGCCGAAGGCGCGGAGAGTTTCAGCCATGTGCCTGAGACGGCGGT
>JAOZQW010000016.1:10891-15913 GCA_029932015.1 Candidatus Fermentibacteraceae bacterium | reverse complement strand
ACGAGAGCGGTTATGAGAGAGGCACCCACTACGATCCAGGCTCTCCAGTTGGGATCAAGGCTGGCCAGCGGCCCGTACATGATGGGCGGTATGACCATCAGTGTCACGACAATGAAACTTATCGGGAACACCTTGCGCCCTAGCCAGAACAGGCTCATCGCCATGAACAGGTTGGTCCCCAATGTGGCGAAAGCCGCTCCGGTTGCACCTGCGACCGGTATCAGTCTGAGGTTGAAGCCTATGTTCAGGACCGCACCGAAGGCGGTCATCATGGCGACATACCTTGTCTGACCTGTTAGAAGGCAGCCGGTCTGGGAGATAAGGAAGAGACCGTACATCGCGCTCGCTCCCGCAAGGGTCGGAAGGACCTTCACCGCAGGCCAGAACGTGCCGCCTCCTATGGCTGCGACCAGAATGGGCGTGATCATCGCAAGAACGAGAGCCATCCAGTTCACTATTATCATGAACAGAAGACCCGCTCGACCAAGTTCAGCTATCGTTCCGCCGTGATCCCTCTTCCTGAAAATGAATCTCTTCCAGGCCATGTCAAAGCCCAGTATCAGGGGCATCATCACCAGACAGGCTCGGCTGGCCCATTCGTAGTAGCCACTCTCGCTCATTACCGGGTAGATATGCCGAAGCATGAACATGTCCGCAGAGGAGAGGACTATCATTGCAAGACTCGCCGGGATCAGCGGGAGGCTGAATGAGAAGAGCTCCTTTGTGAGCCCTGGAGGTTTCACCTGTGTGCGGGAGGGGGCGGTCCTTCGCCAGGTCATGGCAACTGCTGCAAGGACGATGATGAAAGAGGGTGCCCAGCGAGCCGTCATGAACGACGGTACTGCACCTATAGTCGTGAGTCTCAGGAATGCCCACAGCGCAGCAAGGGAGGCCGCTCCCCGGATGAGCTGCAGGATAAGGTACTTTCGTGCAAGACCCTCCGCTCTCGGGAATGAAAGAACGATCTGGACATAGGCAACAGCAATACCCAGGAGAGCTGCATGTCCCAGGAAGGAAGGATCTCCGAGGTTCAGGTATCCCGAAAGACTGCCACGGAAGATATAGACCAGCACGGATAGGAGGAGTGCGGGAACTATCGGGAAGAGAATGCCCCGAACCAGTACACTTCTGTGAGCGGTCGTTCTCTGCCATGCGCGGATGAGCGCTGTGGGAAGTCCGAGGACCACGATTCCGGCAATGCCCTCCGAAAGGACCCGAAGCGCGCCAAGCTCACCGGCAGCCTCGGCGGAAAGGAACCTCGACATGAAGGGAAGGAAGGCCACCTGCACAAGACCGCTCACGATCAGAGCAATGGCATAGTAGAGGGTTTCCCTGGACAGATCCCTTCTCCGGCCGCTCTCTCCAGTCTTGGGAAGTGCTTTGTCAGACATCCTTCTCCCAGCCCAGTTCGCGATAAAGACGATGGATTTCCCTGGCTACCGAGAGCCAGTGATGACGCTTCCTGATCCATCCAGGACCGGCAGAGGCGTATTTTTTTCTCAGATCAGTATCAAGCACCAGTTCCCTCAGGACCTGTTTCAGGTTGGTAGAGCCTGTGAGTGCGAACGGGTGCTCCGGTATGAACTCCTGGTAAGCCTCTGAGAGATTTGTAACCGTGGCTATCCCCATGGAAAGCGTCTCCAGCGAATTGACTCCATAGCCCATGTCACCGGTGGCCACCTGATCCACGGCGATGTGACAGGTGGACTTGAGCTCCAGCGCCTGTACGTGGGACATGTTCTCGATGAGAACAAGCTCGACAGGAAGCTCCTTCGCGAGGCTCTCCACGGCACTGATAATTGCTTCAGTCCCCTTGACCGCCCTGATCCTCGGAGCATGGCATATCCGTACTTTCTCCCCCATCGGCCTGGCCAGCGGTACTCCATCGGGATCGTAGGGAAGGAAGAGATAGCCCACTTCCGGATACCTCTGAAACAGATCGAACTCACATGTCAGGTGGAGATCGGTGGCATCCCAGACAGGTCTGATGGCACCTCTCATCCGCAGGTCCAGTCCATGGTAGTAGGAGACGATCTTCTTGCCTGCCTCCTTGAGTTTCCTGACGTCCCTGCCATCTCTGAAGAAGCTCATGCCGCCCTCGAGGTGGTAGATATCGAAATCCCACAGATCATATTCCCTGGCGGCACGATCGATCCTGGGTGACCACACTGCATTCCTTAATCCAAGCAGGGCACGCTCCAACGGCCTCGGTTTCCAGAATATCCTCTCCGTGGTTCCAGTGAAAGGCACATTCATGCTTCCTGCTTTTACAAGGCGCTTCACCTTCCAGAGCCATTCCATTGGACCGACGAATGGAAGATTCAGACAGATATCCTCAGGATAGAGGTTCTTTGCCCTGTAGAATGTTACCAGCCTGCTTTCATGACCGAGTTCGATATGGCCGCGGACAAACATGTTGAGGACGCCAGTGTAATTCTGCGGAGAGAGGTGGAGTATTCTCATGCCCTCTCTCCCCTCGTCCGTCCTCTGGATATTAGCCGAAGACCGACCAGGCCCAGCAGTACAGATAATGCCATCTGGGCAGCAGCGCCGACAGCAGAGGGAATCCCTGTCCTGGCGGCTGCGGTAATGCCGAACATGTCAGGCAAGCCGGAGAACACGGCCCGGAAAGAAACAAAGAGCGGAGAGGAGGAGTAGTTCCAGATGACCGCCTGACGACCAGGTTCTCCGAAAGCGTCAGGTCCCAGCGACTGCTCCAGCGCGTTGGTATCAGTAAGGCTGCCGGCAAGGCTGACAGTCAGCCCTATAGCGGCAATTATCCAGAATAGTCTCCCGCCTGTTCCGGATCTGGCAAGCGGGAGGAGGAGGAATGGAAGCGAGGTAAAGAGAAATCTCGGCCCCCATCCCGTACCTCCGGTCCAGTCAAGCAGCATCCCGTGAAGGACAAGAGATAGCACAAAGGGGCTCCAGAGTCTCCAGTCCTTCTGGTGGAAGAGAGCTAGTATGCAGAGCGGGGCATAGTACAGGAGACCCTTGCCTGGACTGAGAAAGAGCCCCGGGATCCCCCCCTTGAAGGGGGCGAAGGCCATTGCCGGATCCTGTGCGTGTCCATCGGCAAAAGGGCTGCCGAACCTGTACCAGTTCGCTCCGGCAGCAAGCAAAAGAAAAGGGATAAGACCTGCAAAGAATATCTTCAGATCCTTCGGTCCCCTCCAGAAAACCGGCAGCAGGAGAAGGCTGTCAGCCCTGATAAGGACTGCCAGTCCCATGCAGACTCCCGCCAGGGCAGTCCTGCCGGTGTCGATGCAGTAGAGTGCAGCCATCGCCGCTGCTGCTGCTGCTGTGACATCATAGGGCATCTTCCCGTAAACCAGCGCCATACCTCCGGCAGCAAGGGCCAGCATGCGGAGCGGGGGGACTTTCCCGAAGCGGCGTGTGGCCACCGAGTACCAGAAGCCGATAAGACAGAGGCTGAATCCCACGTTAAGAAGCGCGGTAACCAGCTTCCCGGCATCCAGTCCCAGGACTCCTCCAGCCAGAGCCGCAGGGATCAGGAGGATGGAGTAGCCTACTCCGTGAGGAGCGAAGATCCTGCCGCCTGAACCGGAAACCGCCCAGCCGTAATCTCCTGAAACCGTGAGAAAGGACCGCTGACCAACTATGGAGCCGGCAACTTCATACTCCGCCAGAACATCAGTGGTATACATCCTGCCGCCAAAGACAAGAACAAGGAGTCCTGCCCAGAGCATAAGAACCGCTGAAGAGCTGCTGGAGAAAGCTCTGACCATCACTGGCTGGCTAAACCTTCCCTGCCAGTGTGTTCCTGAAGACCCCCCTGGCGGAGAATGACTCCTTGAAACGGCAGAGACCGTAGTTCACATCCATATCGAGGGTGTAGGTCCCGAGGTCCAGATAATGATAACCCATGCTCTTGGCCCATCTGATAACCTCCATATAGACCAGATTTACAGGCCTTAGAGCCTGATGTTCCTGATCGTGTGAGATGTAGAAGGCAAGAGTTGTTCTGGGATTGCAGTGGAACATCACCATGCCGCCGAGAACCTGGCCATCAGCGAGAGCTACGAACTGCTTAATCCGCTGCGGTCCCAGGAGCGAACGGAGTAGCTCCAGTTCTTCAAGAGTATGGGTGGGACGAACACCATGTCTCTGTTGCAGATTGGACTCAAGTACGGGGTAGAAGAGCGAGAAATCATCGTTCTCTTCGACCCTGACTCCGCTCTTGATGGCCTTTCTGACCCCCCTCAGAGCGGATGAGCGAAATCCCAGATTCAGTTCCTCTCCCAGACGGGAAAGGTCGATGACTGCGGTCAGCTCCCTGCGAGGATATGTGAAGCCACGCTTGATCAGGGCGAATTCCAGATAGTTATGAGGTCTTCTGTAGTAGACCGTTGGAGGCGGAGTGATCTCTATACCGGTCCATCCCTGCTTCCGGCAGTACTCGATAAGCGCATCGACCGATTTCTCAACGAAGTGAAGTCCGGCTGAATCCTGAAGTACCGGTCCGCCGTAGGAGGCTCCCGGATAGGACCTGAACCAGATGCCGTCCTCCCTCTGAGTGAGAGCGCCGGGGATGATCACTTCAAGCCCCTTCGCCCCCTCCTGCGCAAGGTGATGGTTGTCGAAGCGTCCCGCAGGATGATAGTCAAGGAATGCCGGGAGCTGAAATACTGTCCCGTTGTTGGATCGGAGTACGAAATCTGTCCAATCGGCCTTGTCAGTGTTTTCAAGCCTTCTGATCCGCATCATCGCACCAGCGCCATCCTGGTTCTGACAACTTCACTATCGGAGCGTATTAGGACCATGTAGACACCACTGGCAAGCTGATCTCCATCAATAGTCCCGTCCCAGCTCCACTCATCCCATGAGTCACCGCTCACGGAACCGGCGTATCTCCCATCAATCGTAAATATGTCTGCTTCAATTAACCCGCCTGTCCCTGACCATGACATCCTCAGAAGGCCTTCGGAGGGCAGATATGGCTGTGGGAAGAAGATCGGCACCGGATTCTCCTGTCTGCCTCCACCCTGTCTCACTGACCAC
>JAOZQW010000016.1:0-10881 GCA_029932015.1 Candidatus Fermentibacteraceae bacterium | reverse complement strand
CGAAATAGCTGAATTCGTTCTCAACCCGGTTTGTCGGTATGAAGGGACTGTTTGAACTGGTGTACTCGAATACATCAGAACCGTCGACGCAGAAAAGTGCATCACTGGCGAGACACCAGATCCTTCCCTCATCATCAACCTGGATCGACTTGATGGAGCCGGTCACGCCGGGTATCTGTACAAACCCGTCATCCTGCAATCTGCAGATACCGTTTCCAGTACCTGCGATGATAAAGTCTTCATCATCCCTCGCGAAGCAGAATACCTGACCGGATGGGAGTCCCCAGCTTGTGGTGTAGGCCTGACCGGAGCCGGGATACCATGTATCGAATGAGGCATCGGAAGGGTCTCCCCCATGCACAAGGAGCTGACAGCCATCTCCAGCGGCGAAAGCAATCCACAGGCTGTCAGTTCCGCAGGGAAACAGAGTCTGGATGTTCTTATTGGCAAGGCCCTCAGAGACGGTTCTCGGTGCCCACTCCAGATCACCTGATTCGGGATCACCGGTGAGCCCGACTATCCCGCTGACTTCATCCGGCGTCTCCCAGAAAGCATCCTGTGCAACCCAGAGTCCCTCTCCCTGGGGAGCAAGCATGATCACCTGATTATTCAGGAGTGGGGATATGATCTGTACAATGGATGACGAGAGTCCCGGAATCGAATCGGACACGAAGGTGATCACTGAATCATCCTCGGTCGAGTAGGTTCCTCTGTCACCGATCCACGTGAGCCCGTAGCTGTAACTTGCGGTCCATACTCCAGGTGCGGCAGTGACTGCAGACGAATACGTTCTGAGGCTGTTGGGCATTTTGCATGTGTTCATATTGAATGCCCGCCAGCCGTCATCAGGATAGAAGGCCATTAGACCCAACCGGTGACTCCCCAGATAGAATCTGCCGTCCTTCTCTGCGATCTGGAAACAGCTTGGAGCTGCCATGCCCGGCACAGCCAGACCGATCCACTGATCTTCTTCGAGGTAACCAAGCCCCCTGCCGGTATCCCTGCAGCTTGATGAACCGAGTCCGAAACCACACCAGAGCCTTCCGGATATCATTGCAATACAGGAAGCATAACTGCTGGGCGGATAGCCGTCCCCTTCCGGAACCCATACTGAATCTTCGTAGAGGATGACCTGCCGTGCAGCAGCTATGATTCCCTGCGGTGTCACCGCGACACCGGTGACTACGGAGTCACCGCTCGCAGAGTAATCCAGAAGCACCATCCATTTTATCCCGTTATTGAGTACAACGCCTCCCGGACCGAAGCCAAGTACAGTATCGGGGTCTACGGAATAGATCCCGCTTATCCCCAGGCTGCTGGTCTCGGACTCATGACTGATCCATGCTCCGGGATCCGTCAGTGGCATTGAGAGATCGTAGTAATAGACTCCTCTGTCCGTTGCGAGAAGAAGAGTACCCTCTATGCTCGATATACCTGTCACCTCACCGGCTTTGAATATCCCCCCTGTCTCAGATTCGGAGACAGGGATGAAGCCGCCTTCACTGCCACGGGCCAGCCCACCGTTCGTGCCGGCCCAGATATAGCCACCCGCCGAATGAACGGTATGAACAACTCCCGATCCCGGAATTCCCTCATACTCCGAAAATACCGTCCACTGCCCATCCCTCTCCATTGCGAGTCCGCCCCCATTGGTGGCGCCCCACATGGTCTCTCCACTGAAGGTCAGATCATTCGCACTGTACCACGGCATTCCCGCAAGATAGACAATACTTTCATCCCAGCCCGATTGAGGGTCCCAGTGAAGCACTCCACCCGCTGTTGCAAACCACGCAGTTCCATCGCCCGGATCGTAGATCGAGTTGACGAAGGCCTGCGATGTCTCGAATGTCCATTCGGGATTGCCTGATGCCAGTAACGCTGAAAGAAGGATAAGGATCGATGTCATCGGATTCGATTCCTCTCAGAATAGTCCGGGAAAACGCAGTCGCCAAACCATCCATACCGCTTCCCAGACAATGCTCTTGGTCATCTTTGATGTTCCCGCATGCCTGTCTACGAAGATTATCGGCACTTCAGCAACTGAACATCCATCCCTGAAAAGCTTGTATGTAACCTCTATTTGGAAGGAGTAGCCATCGGAACGGATTGAATCCAGATCAAGCTTCTCCAGTGCAGAGCGCCTGAAGGCCTTGAATCCACCGGTGGCATCCATAATTGGAAGTCCAGTTATGACCTTCGTGTAATGGTTGGCGAACCATGAGAGCAGCAGGCGGCTGAGCGGCCAGTTGACGACATTAACACCGCTACAGTACCGGGAGCCTATTGCCAGATCGTGGTTCTCGAGGGCCTTGATCAGTTCGGGAACTTTGTCCGGATTATGGGAGAAGTCCGCATCCATCTGTACAACGGGATCGTACTCCTCGTGTTCCAGGCTCCATTTGAATCCGGCTATATAGGCTTGCCCGAGACCGGCCTTCTCGGGTCTGGAGAGCAGGTGGATCCTGCCTGTATCTGCGAACTCCAGAACAGCATTCCCCGTACCGTCCGGGCTGTTGTCATCAACAACAAGGACATCCGCCTCGACCGGAAGGGCAAGAAGCGAAGGCAGAAGCCTGCGGATGTTATCGAGTTCATTGTAAGTAGGTACTACTATGATCGGTTTTTTCACGGACAGCCCTCCACTTTGATTATTCAAGGCAATATACTCCATCAACGGCACGGGGCATATTTGCCCTTGAGGTTATGTTTCACCTTCGAACGGAGGCGGTATGATGCGCACTTCCATGGGGATCCTTATCGTCATCCTGCTGCTGACGGCTGCAGCGCCTGGATTCTGCTGGCGGGTATTCCCGCTGGTCAGCTACAGTTCCACCAATGGCTTTCTCTTCGGCGGTGTAGCAAGCCATAATATGATGCCGCCTTTCCGTCCCTTTGCTTTCAGTACAATGGCCTACATGTACACCGGCGGGAGCCTCTACGCCGGACCGGAGCTCTTGTTCCCCGCAGGTCCTGGTATGGTCCGCATCAGGGCTGAATATTCTGTGAACAAGAGCAAGAAGTTCTATGGATGGGGCAATGGTGGGGATGGGGATGTCTATGCCGAGTACGAGTCGGAGAATCAAGAGCTTTCATGTTCTTACAACTACACGCCCTCATTCAGCCTTATGCTCACGGGGGGCGGCAGGCTGCTCCACTCCACCGCCTATGGCAGGCAGGATAGCCCCCTCTGGTCAAGCTCACCATCCGAAGCGTATGGCTCGATATGGACTGCAGGTCCGTATGTGCATTTACGGGCAGCCTTCCCTTCCTTCCTGGAAGGATATACTTCTCTTGATCTGGATCATCAGTTCGGAGGTGATCACAGCTACTCGAAGGCGGAACTGGCCCTGGCATGCTTCACTCCCATCACCCCGTACAGCATCCCTGCTCTCCGTCTTGGGATCAGCAGACATTTCAGCAGCGCTTCAACCCCATTCCAGCTCCTGCCCTCCCTCGGCGGCAGCGAAGGACTCAGGGGGTATAGTGACGGCAGATTCCGTGGAGACTGGTCTGTTCTGGCCAATCTGGAATTCAGGCAGAGGATATTCAGTCTGCGCCTGGATGAGGAAGTATCGATGGACTTCGGTATTGTGGCATTCGGAGACGCCGGTCAGACCGCGGATGATCTGTCAGAACTGCGGTGGGACGGATTCCATCTCGATGCCGGTCTCGGAGCGAGGGTAGGGATACCTGGCGGTGCAACGCTCAGGGCGGATTTCGCTTTGTCTCCGGAAGGACTCGGCATCCAGATCGGGCTGGGTCAGCTCTTCTAGGGATGATACAACGATATTTATGAAGGGACATCTAATGAACAGTAAAATAAGTCTGGAGCTCCTTCAGAAGCTCCCCAAGACCGATCTTCACATGCACCTCGACGGCTCGGTCAGGATAAATACACTTATCGAGCTCGCAAAGGAGGAAGGGGTCGTACTTCCAACGTATACCGAATCGGGACTCAGGGAACTCGTCTTCAAGGATGAATATGCCAGCCTTGACGAGTACCTGACAGGATTCGCCTACACCACTGCAGTAATGCGCACCCGTGAAAATCTGGAGCGGATCGCATATGAAGTAGCCATAGACAACCAGCAGGAAGGCGTCAGGTATATCGAAGTGCGCTTCGCCCCTCAGCTCCATGCAAATTCTGAAATGGACATCGTTGAATGCATCAGAGCCGTGAATACCGGTCTTGACAGGGCGGAAACGGAATTCAATTCAGGGGCAGCTGTCCAGTCCGGTGATGAACCGCCTTTCCATTACGGTATCATTGCCTGTGCAATGCGATTCTTCACGCCGGGTTTTTCTTCCTGGTATCGTCGGTTCTTCGAGATGCACGGCTACTCGAGTCAGGAGCGCATATTTGCACTGGCATCAACCGAACTTGAAGGTGCAGTGGCGAGGGCACGCTGGGAGGAGGGACTGCCGGTAGTGGGCATCGACCTCGCAGGTTCGGAGAAAGGCTGGCCTGCCATCAATCACCTCGAAGCCTACAAGAGAGCGCAGCGGCATTTCCTGAAGAAGACTGTTCATGCCGGGGAGGCGTATGGACCGGAGAGTATCTATCAGGCGATAACCGAGTTATACGCAGACAGGATCGGACATGGCCTTACCCTCCTCGATCCGGCTTCAGTCACATCGAAGATGATCAGAGATCCTGAGGCCTATGTTGAAGAGCTTGCCCAGTATATCGCGGACCGCAGGATAACGCTTGAAGTCTGCCTGACATCCAATCAACAGACAAACCCAGCATACCGCGATCTTCATAATCATCCTTTGGGCAAGATGATGGAGAGAAAACTCTCCGTGACCATCTGCACAGATAACAGGACTGTCTCAAATACTACCGTCACGAATGAACTCTACAAGGCAGTCAGCACCTTTGCTCTCACCCGGAGCAACCTCAAGAACATTCTTGTCTACGGTTTCAAGCGGAGCTTCTTCCCCGGCAGATACGATGAGAAGAGAGCCTATGTACGGCGCTGCATGGAATACTTCGAGAAGATTGAGAAGGAAGAGCGTTCGGGCGGGAATCCCGGGTGAACGACCCGGGTCTCTGGTCATACGCGGCTGTCTCTCTGAGAGAAGGGCGAAGATGCGCCCTTCTTCTAACGGTCACTACTGAAGGCAGCGGCCCGGGAAGACCCGGTGCCGCGATGGCAGTCACGAACGAGGATTCATTCGGCACTGTTGGCGGCGGAACTCTGGAACTCTCCCTGGTCAGAAAGGCCCGGCAGATGCTGGAGACTGGTTCAGTCGAGCCTGAGCTTATTGAACATCAGCATTCAGAGGTTCCCTCCGGTAATGCATTCGCATCCGGCATGATCTGCTCAGGCACCCAGACAACCGCAGTCCTTCCCCTCGATGCCAGCCTGCTGGTCCCTCTTGAGCTTGCTGCAGGGATCCTGACAGATGGTCTTATGGGAACACTCACTCTCGATCGATCAGGTCTTCGAATCTTAGAAGGAGCGCCTGCCAATCCTACAGGATTCGTGCTTTCAGAGTGTGATGACTGGAGTTTCTCTGCGATGCTTGGCCTCGAGGATACGGTCTATATCATCGGAGGCGGCCATGTCGGACAGGCTCTGGCGGAACTGCTTGTCAGACTGCCTTTCAGACCTGTTGTCATCGACTCCAGAGAAGCGCCTTCTCAGAATCTCCCCTTCGAATGGGTAAGAGCCGAGTTCGGGCAGGCCAGCTCACATATCCCGGAGGGAGATCACAGCTGGACAGTCGTGATGACGCCAATGCACTCGGCGGACCTTGAAGTACTCAGCGGCCTGGCAGATATGGATCTGAAGTATGTCGGGCTCATGGCAAGCAGTGCAAAGAGGGAGACAATCTTCCAGAGATTGAGAGAGACCGGAGTATCAGATGAATGGCTGGAAAGCGTGCGAAGTCCGATAGGTCTGTCCATCGGGGCTAAATCCCCATGGGAGATCGCTGTCAGCGTCGCCGCCGAACTCCTCTCATGCAAAAACTGAGGCCGGGCCTCATTTCTTCGATTATTGAAGAATTGAGGCCCGGCCTGAGATCTCGGCCTGAGATCTACACTTCCGAGAACTGGTCCTTGCCCACTCCGCAAACCGGGCAGACCCAGTCTTCCGGAATAACCTTGAAGGCGGTTCCAGCCTCAATACCGCTATCTGGATCACCTTCTGCCGGATCATAGATATAGCCACAAATGTTACAGACGTAGCTCTTCATTTCTTTCTTATCCCTTCCTTCGTTTTCTTGTTCTGAGTCATTGAGAACTGGTTTATGCGATGGTGCGGTCGGGGGAGTTCGTCCTCTGAGCACCTGCTGGTAATACGCATATGTCATCGGCTGACCTTCACCCAAAATGCCACAATCCGTGACCTCAGATATGAAGACAGTATGCGTTTGAGCATCGATCTGATCCACTACCCGCAAGTCAAGGTATGACAGGGTATTCTCCAGGGGCATCGGACAGCCTGAGGCGGCCAGCTTGAATGGGATACCTTCGAATTTATCCGTATCCCTCCCGCTCTTGAAGCCGAACCTGCCTATGAAGGGGAGATCTGCATTACTGCTTACGATGGCAACGCAGCACATACCTGTTTCCTCGATGAACCCATGCGTGAGTTCGGTCTTGTTGATTGAGACGGCTATCCGCATGGGTTCAGCGGTTATCTGGAAGACTGTATTGGATATCTGTCCGTTCAGCTTATCGCCGGAACGGGTTCCGACAACATAGAGACCATAACTGAGCGTGAAGAGTGCAGAGATGTCCATCAGTCCCCCTCGCAGAGTTCAAGGAGCTTGTGTCCAACAGAGATGCCGAACTCGGTTGCCTTCTGAAGGGCATCCTCATCCGGGACGTAGTTGATCTTCAGTGCCTCGGCTGCAAGAGGGATATTCTGATCCTCAAGCATTTTCTCGAGCTTCCCCGGGGCCTCACCGCTCCAGCCATATGAACCGAAAGCGGCACCGACCATGTTACGCGGTTTCAGACTTCCAAGATAGGTCATACAGGCTGCAACAGTCGGGAATATCTGACCGTTGATGGTGGGACTTCCGACTATCAGCGCAGCTGCCTCTATTACTTCAGTTGCTACGTTACTCATATGTGATGAGCTCAAGGGCATAACCCTGACGGAGATCCCGAGAGAGGAGAGTCCATTGCATATGGCATCGGCCATCGAGGCCGTGCTCTTCCACATTGTGTCATAAATGACGATAGCTTTGCGCGTTGGCCTCTGCTGAGCCCATTCGGACCACTTGCCCAGGATGCGCCCGATATGAGACCGCCACACCGGACCGTGATCCGGACAGAGCAGTTCCACATCAAGGTCAAGCTCCTTGAGCTGCGACATGAGTCTGGTGACCAGCGGAGAGAAAGGCATGAGGATATTGGCGAAGTATTTCTCGGCTTCCTCGTCCAGCGTGTGGAGGGAAAGTTCATCATCGAACCTCTCCGTTGACGCCAGATGCATGCCGAAACCATCCTGGCTGAAAAGGATCTTCTCCTCCGCGAGGTACGAGACCATGCTGTCAGGCCAGTGAAGCATACGGGTCTCGATGAAGCTCAGGGTTGTCTCACCAAGTGGAAGGCTTTCTCCGGTCTTGACCGTAGTGATGGTTTCAGGGTCCCAGTGGAAGTGCTTCTGAAGCGCCTTCTTCCCGTTGGGTGATGCGTAGACCTTCTCCGGGCGGATGATCGTCATGGCTTCTGGGAGGGCGCCGGTATGGTCCATTTCTGAGTGATTGCTGACGATGTAATCGATCTTCTCCGGGTCGACGACAGAGGATATCCTGGACATCATCTCAGAGAGGAACGGCTTCTTCACGGTGTCTATCAGGGTGATCTTGTCGTCCAGTATCAGGAAGGCGTTATAGGTTGTCCCCCGGCTCGTCTGATAACCGTGGAAGTTTCTTATCGCCCAGTCGATGGCCCCTACCCAGTAGACCCTGTCTGTAAGCTTGACTGCGTTGAAAGCGCTCAACGGTTCTCCCTCCAGGGATGGAAAGGCGTTAATTCTACTCGACCGCAAGCTCCCTGCGCATCTTTTCAAGGAAGGCCATGTGGCTGACTTCCTCATCGATGATCTTCTGTACTTTATTCATCCCGAGACTCTCCGGAACCATCCGCTGAAGCCCGAGGAAGAAGAGTATGGAGTCTTTTTCGAACTGAAGGGCCAGATCGATGATCTCTCCAGTTGAAATACCTTCCCTGAGCATACCAGCAGGATCGAGATCCTCTCTGGAGAACACATGACTGTCCGCCACCGCGGCGAGGTAGAGAGCCGCTTCGTTATAGGGATCAATTGCGGTCTGCCTGCGCTCCTCCTCTGAGAGCTTAGACCTCATATCAATGAAAAGCGCCTCGTGACCTTTCTCCCACACACCAAGGTCCGCCAGCAGCTTCGAGACATCGGCACGGTCAACTACTCTGGAAGCCTGGAGGTAGAATCCCTGTCCATTTCGTTCAATACGCTCTGCCATCGCCAGAACTTCATCGGCATTGAAATCAGTACCCATGACCTACCTCCTATTCCTCTTTTGCAGGTGGAGTGAAAACTCTTGCGCTGAGCTCCCTGTCCATCATGAAGAGACCTCCTCCTGAAGTACCGACCAGCCTGAGCTTCCGTGTAACCTCACCAACTGAGGCCTCCTCTTCGACCTGCTCCGCAATGAACCACTGAAGAAAGTTGTCGGTCATGTGATCCTGCTCATCCCTTGCCATGGTGACAAGCTCGTTGATCAAAGCCGATACTTTCTTCTCATGCTCCAGGGCAGCCTCAAATGCCGCCAGACAGGAGGACCATTCGACAGGAGGTTTCTCGATGGTGTCGAGGATAACCCTTCCACCTCTCTCGTTGACATAGCTCATGAACTTGCCTGCATGCATGAGTTCTTCCTGGACCTGTGCATCCATCCATTTGCCTGCACCGCTCATGTCGATGGCTTCAAAATACATGCCCATCGCCGCATACAGATATGATGAATAGAGTTCTGCGTTGATCTGGCTATTTATGGCTGCTTCCATCTTCTCGCTGAACATGGAGACACCTAGCTCTTCCAGAGACCGTGAACGCTGCAGTACTCCCTTGCCCCAACCTCATCAGCAGGTGTGAAGAATTCCGCGGAAGGAGCGTCTCCTGGCTTGAGGTACTTCCTGCATACCCTGCCCTCTGCTGTAAGCTCGATCCACTCGATGTAATGCTGAGCCTCCATCGGATGAGGTATTGAACCAACGGTGACCTTCCACCCCTTGTCTGTTTTCTCCACGATAGGGACATGCTTCTCGACAGAGCTGTCAGCAGCCTGTTCATCCATGAGCTGCATTGGCTCGTTGCAGCAGACCAGAGCACCCGCACCACCATGAACCATCTCAACGATGTTCCCGCAGAGACTGCATTTGTACACCTGACTTCTCTTTGTCATCTCATTCCTCCTAAGCCTTATGTCATTATGCTTATCGTAGTCAATCTCAGACAACAGGTGTCAGTTCTACCAGTTCTCGCCAAGGATCTCGAAGTAGGCCTGTGGATGTGCACATGCGGGGCAGACCTCGGGAGCATCGATACCCTCGTGAACGTAGCCGCAGTTGATGCATCGCCAGATCACGATACCATCCTTTTTGAAGACCGCTCCATCGCGAAGGTTCTTCACCAGTTCAAGGTAGCGCTTCTCGTGCTGTTTCTCAGCTACCGCAATGGATTCGAATATCGTGGCAATGCCATCAAATCCCTCTTCTCGGGCAGTTCTGGCAAAGGAAGGATACATTTCAGTGTACTCCCAGTTCTCACCACCGGCTGATGCCTCGAGGTTCTCCTCGGTGGTGCCTATGACACCAGCGGGAAAACCGGCCGTTATCTCCAGCTCGCCGCCCTTAAGGAGCTTGAAAAGCCTCTTGGCATGCTCCTTCTCCTGATCTGCAGTCTCAGTGAATATTCTGGAGATCTGGACATAACCCTCTTTCTTCGCCTGTGATGCAAAATAAGTATACCTGTTCCTTGCCTGGGACTCCCCTGCAAATGCCTTGAGAATGTTCTTCTCGGTCTCTGTTCCCTTGATACTCATTTCCCGTCCTACCCTTTCTGAGTTGCGTTCAAGCATCCTGAGCATATTCCTGTTACCGTAACTACTATCTCCTCAGCTTCAAAACCATCCCGCTCTCTCCATTCATCTGACATTGCACTGGCTTTGACGGTATCGGCAGGAAGGTCGATCATCCGTCCGCATATCCTGCATATGCCATGATAGTGCTCATGAGTGTTGTGATCGTAATGCACTTCATCGCCGTATCCGCGGACTGGAAGGATATCGCCCTGCTCGGCAAGAATCCCGAGGTTCCTGTAAACCGTACTAAGGCTGACCTTCGGCATCTCCCTGCGGACCATCTCGAAGACCTGATCCGCGGTAGGATGACAGCCGAGTCTTGCGACCGCATCCAGTATGGCCCGCCGCTGCTGGGTCATCCTTCTCGGGTGTGCATTGTTCATATTCCCTCTATTCATATTCATTACGATTCCGAATATATAGATGATTCTATCAATGTCAAGGCAAGGTGCACTGTGAGGTCTGGCAGAAGTCTCCAGGGATAAGCCCTTGCACGGTATGCATCGGAGAGACGAACACACTCTGTGCATGGACGTCGTCGAGGTGGGGCATGATGAAGGTCGATGACCTGAAGAGGAAATTCTGCTTTGAGTTCACCGCGATCTCTGCGCAGTGCTCTATTACCCCTGTATAGCGTCCAGATCAACCTTGTCGGATATCCTGCTTCCCTTGAGAGTACTCATCAGCGCATCAACTGGGATGACTGGATGATCGCGCAGATAGAAGAAAAGCGCAGAGAGAGCGGCACTTCTGCTTCCTGCTCTGGCAAGGAAATCGCTCTTTAGGACTTCTGCTCCG
>JAOZQW010000015.1:10987-15929 GCA_029932015.1 Candidatus Fermentibacteraceae bacterium | reverse complement strand
TGAGGCCGGGCCTCATTTCTTCGATTATTGAAGTTTTGAGGCCCGGCCTCAATTCGTGCACGGAGACTGGTACCCCAAACAGGATTAGAACTATACGTACAGGAAGCTCACAGAGCCCTATCGGGTTTAGATACGTTCCATGGCGAAGACCTGGTCGCCATTGACGATCTCGTAGATCAGTCTGCTGTCCTCGAAGCTGAAAAGGGCCTGGAACTCCAGTCCTCCCAGAACCATGTCCAGAGTGTCGGTCACGGTTACGTAGGTCCCCTCGATGGTTAGGACCCCGGAGCTGGAACTCATGGTGCCATCACCGTTGAACACGTAGACCGTTCCGGTGTTGCCGATGTCTTCTCCTCGTGTAACCTCCACGACCTCCCAGGTGCCGACTACAATATCTCCCTCGAGTACGACCTCGTCTGCGGGGATGTCCATGTCGGCAGTCTCGTACTCCTCACCAACGCAGCCCAGGATCGCAAGGATGACTCCGAGAACCATCAGAAGCACACGCATGATTCCTCCGTTCGCTGGAGTTCGGTAAACCAAAAACAAGCGTCTCTTGACCTGGCGGTCGGGATAATCAGCACCTGCAATGGGGCCTGTCTTTCAGCGCCCCTGGGTGAAGCCGGAGAGGATGCTCCTCATCTGCATCATCTTCCGTTCGAGAAGGTCCTCGGTGGCCGCCTCGACCACCAGCCTCAGGTAGGGCTCCGTGTTGGAAGGCCTAACATTGAACCACCAACTTGCGAACTCGACTCTGTAGCCATCGTAGTCGAGTATCTCAAGGGGCTCTTCATCAGCAGTGAACCGCTCCAGCAGGGACTCCATGGCCCCTGATTTGTCCTCTATCCGGAAGTTCACCTCTCCGGAATTGAACATCGTGTCAATCGCATCGACCAGCGAGGAGAGTCTGCCTCCGGACCTCTTCAGTCCCGCAAGGATGTTCAGGACATGCACAGAGGCAAGTATCCCTGAATCGCAGTTGAAGAATTCCCGGAAATAGTAGTGTCCTGCAAGTTCCCCCCCGTAAATGGCGCCCAGCTCTCTCATCTTCACCTTGGCGTGGGAGTGCCCGACCTTCCACATGAACGGAATGCCGCCAAGCCCTCTTATGTATTTGATGACTGCCCTGGATGTGCGGATATCATGGAGTACATACCCCTCTTCCAGCGCCAGGAAGTGGAGACCGAGAACAGCTGTGATTATATCAGGACGGACAAATCTGCCCAGTTCGTCTATAAACATCACCCTGTCCCCATCGCCATCGTAGATAACACCGACATCAAGCCGATTGGCAAGAACCAGATCCTTCAGATCCCTCAGATTCTCTTCCTCCAGAGGATTGGGTGGATGATTAGGGAAGGTTCCATCCATCGTATCGAAGATATAGGCCGGTGCCTCTCCGAAGAGATCATGAACCAGCAGTGACGCCATCCCATTGGAGCAGTCGATTCCGAATTTTAATCTACCAGTCTCCTCCATATGTCTCCGAACAAAGGAGACGTAATCCTCCAAGCCATCAGTAATCCTCTCGATACTGCCCTTAAGCTCCGCCGGCTCGGGCAGTTCCGCCTTCACCATTGCCTCAAGTCTTAGCAATCCCGTATCCCGCCCCACCGGCAGGGCGCCGGAACGGGAGATTTTAAGTCCATTGTACTCCCTGGAATTGTGGGAAGCGGTAATCTGCACAGAAGCACTGTAGCCTCGGGTGGCAGTCAAATAGTAAACCATAGGCGTAGTTGCCAGGCCCATGTCGTCAACATCCGCACCGGACTCCGTGATACCCTTCGTGAGCATATGGAGGATTTCCGGTGTACTCTCCCTGCAATCGTAGCCGATGAGGATCCTGTCAGCCTCAAGCAGCTCCGGAAGGCACCTGCCGATACGATACACGGTATCTCCGTCAAAATCTCTGCCGAACACGCCTCTTATATCGTAGGCCTTGAATGCTCCCATTCAGCTCCCACCTTTCCCAGGTGCATCTTCAGCTGCTCTTCTTTCTGTTCTCTTCAACGCAGATAGCACCGTGAAAACACCCAGGATCACTGGTATGTAGAGAAGGAAGAATCTCTGGAGAAGGGCGAACACCGGCAGCAGATTGCGCGATATGACCGCGCTCATCAGTGCGGCCGTGGTCAATTCGGCAACTCCACTCGCTCCGGGGCTTGGTGCGAAGTACGAGACAAAGAACACCAACATATGTATAGCCACCACATCAACATACGCACCCTGTCCTCCGATGCTCCTCATTAGAAAGTAGGCTATTGTGAACTTATTCAGGTAAAGAAGGACAGTCAGCGCGAAACTCTGGAAGACAACTGCCAGTTCATGGCTGAAGAATATCCGGCAGGATTCCCGGTAGCTGTTCACGAAACTCGAGAACCAATTCCTGAGATGATCCACCCGTCTGCCAATGCTTGGGATACGGGAGAAAATCTTCGTCAGGAGATTGAAGAGCTTCTCAAAGACGACCGGTTTCAGGAGCGCGGTCAGCACTACCAGAAGCTGGAAGCTGAACACAGCAAATCCCGCGAGGATCAGCCCGTTCACCGCCCCCGAGGAAAAGCTGCTCCCGAGAAAGACAAGTGCGATCCCGGCAGCCAGCACGAAAAACACTATGGTCGAAAGGAAGTTGATCACCCCTATGGACATTCCACGTGCAACGGAGATCCCCCCCTGCTGAAGGATGAAAAGCTGTGCAGGGCCACCTCCAGTCTGGGATGGCGTGATGGCTCCCATGAAGATATTGGCAAGGTTGGCCTTGAAGCTGAGCCAGGTCCGGGCAGAATCTGATAGCTTCCTGACAAAAATGTGTATGCGCAGGCCGCCGAGCCACAGATCAAGGGCCAGCAGGGGCAGGATTACCAGCAGATAGATCGGATGCAGGTCTTCAAGTGCGGAGACAGATGTGCCTGTGTTCGTATAGAGGAATATTCCTGTCATTGTCAGGATTGTAATGATCACGAAGACCACCACACCGCGCTTTATTGTCATTGGATTGAATATTTTACCAGCGTCAGGCAGATCGAGCTTCCCGGACGGGATGTCCTGTGTCTCATCTTCGACTGGAGAGGGGACAGGCTCGGTTATGATCTGGGCCTGCCCGAAGCCAGTGCCTTTTTCATGCACTGGCTCAGCACTGCTATGGTGAAGGGTTTCGCCAGTCTGTAGATGAAGCCGTACCGTGTAGGATCTGAAAGGACAGGGTCGTTTGAATAACCGCTGGAAACAACTGCTCTGACCTCCGGATCGAACTGCCTGAGGTCTCTTATGGTGCGGACCCCACCCTTGCCCCCCGGTATGGTAAGATCAAGGATGACCAGAGAGAAGGGATCCTCTTCCTCCATGGCCTTCCGGTAAAGGTCGACTGCCTCTTCTCCTCTTGAGCATGTCTCCGATCTGTATCCCAGCTGGAGCAGCATCCCTTCCAGTACTTCCCTTACAAGTACATCGTCATCCATCACCAGGATCCTCGCATCTCCGTTAGCTGAGAGAGAAACTGGAGGTTGCTCTCCCTCTTCATGGCTCTCCTCGTAGCTGGGCATTCCACCGGGAAGGTATATCCTGAACTCTGCCCCCTTCCCAACCTCGGAGTAGACCTTGATGGTTCCTCCGTGCTTCGAGACAATTGAGTAACAGATCGCCAGCCCCAATCCGCTGCCTCCTGCTCTTGTGGAGAAGTAGGGATTGAACAGCCTCTCCATATCGGCTGCAGGGATCCCCTGTCCGGTATCCCTGATGGATATGACCACATAGTTACCTGCAGGAAGAGGTTCAAGGTCACCTTTCCCCAGAATCTCATTCCGTATTCGAATGCTAACGATCCCGCCATCGGGCATTGCCTGGACGGAGTTCAGGACGATGTTGCCGAGAGCCTGACTGATCTGCCCGACATCTGCAAAGAGCGGCATCAGATCGGAATCAATAGAGAACTCCGCTTTCACACTGGAACCCCGAAGCATGAAGTTGACCGTCTCTTTGAGAACCTCGACGATATCCATGCTCTCCCTGATGGGAACTCCTCCAACCGAGAAGGTAAGAAGCTGCTTCGCTAGACCGGTCGCCTCCCTTACAGCATTCTCCACCCTTCGCAGTTCGGCGACAGCGGAGTGCTCACCGAGCCTCGCAAGGGCCAGAGAAACATTTCCCTGGATTCCCATAAGGATGTTATTGAAGTCGTGAGCTATTCCACCTGCAAGGCTTCCGATGGATTTCAGCTTCTCAGAACTCTGCAGTTCCGATTCGGCTCTTTTTATCGCTGTTATATCCCGGACGATACCCTCAATGTAAGCTGTACTGCCGTCAAGGCCGGAGCTTCCCCTGGCTGAAATGGAAGCGAGGAAAATGGATCCATCCTTTCTTCGGAGCTCCACTTCGAATTCCTCGACATCTTTTCCTTCAAGGATACTCTTCATGAAAACCTCCCTGCGGGAGGGATCTACATAAAGGTCTTCTATCCTGATCTCTGAAAGGTCGTCATCCTGCGCAAATCCGAACATCCGCAGCATCTCCGGATTCGCTGACAGCAGCCTGCCGCTCTTCTCTGTTGAGGTACGGAAAACCGCAACGGGAACATTCTCAGCCAGCTCCCTGTACTGCCCCTCGGTCTCCTCGAGCTTTTCCCTGACCCTGAAGGATTCGGTAAGGTCCTGAGTTAGTACTACCACTTTGTCTACTTCACCGGCTTCGTCCAGGATGGCGTAGAAGTGGTGTGATATCCACTCGGCACCCCCGGGAGGTGGGTTGGATATCTTCAATCTGGGGATGAAGAGGTCCCCTCCGCTGGTATAAACCTTCTCCACGTCGGAGATATACCCTGTAAGGTAGTTGTCAGCCCGGTCCATCTTCAGACGTTCCCGGGGCTTCATCATTCTCTTCTGATCCTCTTCGGTCTTGCCCCATATGGTGCGCCAGGCGGTATTGGCGAGAAGAAGTGTTCCTTTTG
>JAOZQW010000015.1:0-10887 GCA_029932015.1 Candidatus Fermentibacteraceae bacterium | reverse complement strand
GTCTTGCCCCATATGGTGCGCCAGGCGGTATTGGCGAGAAGAAGTGTTCCTTTTGAATCGTGTAAAGAGATGGCTACTGGAGAGTTATCGACTATTGCCTTTAAGAGCTGGTGATTCTCCCTGAGTCGCCTCTCAGCCACCTTCCTCTGTGTAAGATCCCTGATCGTAAGAAGGAGCGCATCCTTCCCCCGGAATCTGACAGTTACCGGAGATATCTCTCCAATGAAAGGTGCTTTGCCCTGCCTTTCTATGCTTGCCTCAAAAGGCGTATAAGTCAGCCCGGACGCAGATAACCCGTGTAGAACGGCAAGCAGCTGCTCCCTGTCATTATGCGAAATGAGCTGGAGAGGGTTCATTGTGTAGACCTGTTCTCTGCTCAGACCTGTCTGATTGCAGAAGGTAGTGTTAGTAAAAAGAACTGAATCCTGAAGGCAGATCAGGATACCGTCTTTCGTATTCTCAACGGCGGTTCGGTAGCGATCCTCGCTCTCAGCGGTCCGATGCTGTGCATTGACTATCTCCGTCAGGTCGGTCATGGAAACAAATCTGTCACCAGTTCCGGAAATGACGCCGACATTGGCCTGCACATATCTGGATGGAGAGTCTGGAGAGATAAATCTGAATGTGTATGTGGATGGAGGATTGGCATCATCTTTTGTGCGGTCTTTGAAATAGCTCCTGAGACGTTCAACATCCTCCGGGGCAATGAAATTCTCCCAGTTGATCTTCCCTACGATTTCATCTCGAAGCATCCCTGTAAGGCTCTCAACTGCTGCGTTGCAGTCTATTATCATTCCATCTGGATCAAGTACAACAACTGGTGTGAGTATCTTGTGGAAGACGCTCCTGTAGCGGCTCTCAAGTTGTTTGAGGTCCTCGCCTGTAGCGGAAACTCTTTCTTTCTCCATGTTGCCAGACAATCTTGTTCCTCTTCCCGAACGAACGATGAACCGCTCAGATATCTGCTGAGTCTAGTGATTATACAAAAAGAGTCGCCTTTGGGTTCCCCTGCCCCTTCGCGACCTGTTCGAGGATATCACGGATATCATCATGGCAGAGAACATGAGAATGCAGCCGGCAATCCCCGCCGGTTCGAGCTTCTCTCCAAGAACCAGCCAGCCGCCGATCGCTGCGAAGAGCGCTTCCAGGCTCATAATCACGGCAGCATGCGCTGGATGGGCTTTTCTCTGTGCCACCACCTGAAGTGTATATGCTATCCCGACGGATACGAATCCTCCGTAGAGAAGCGGTAGAGCAGCTGCGCGGATCGCTTCCTGAGAGATCTCCTCAGTAATTAGGGCTGCTCCAAGGCTCAGCAGTGAACAGACGGCGAACTGTGTTACTGCCAGTTTGAGGGCAGCGGTACGATGCACCAGACTTGAGACCATCTGTATATGAATTGCCCAGAAAACTGCTCCTGCCAGAACAAGAAGGTCGCCTGTCACCATGCTGGTCGTACCGGACGATGAGAGGAGGAACATGCCACCGGCGGCAGCTGCCGCTCCGAACCATATCCCTCTGGGTGTTCTTCTGCCCCTGAGGAGACCGAGCAGGGGCACGAATACGACATAAAGCCCCGTTACAAACCCGGCATTTGCGGCGGAAGTATAGATCAGTCCCGTCTGCTGCAGAGATGCTCCCGCGAACAGGACACACCCGGCCATGAGTCCGGGAATGAAAGGTGAACGCCTGCGGGGACCAGTCTCTCCAGAACGTCTAAGGGCGACTGGCAGCAACAGCAGGCAACCCAGGGCGAAACGCACCGCATTGAACCAGAAAGGGCCAAGGTGCTGCATTCCAGCTCTCTGAGCCACGAAAGCAAAGCCCCAGATGGCTGCTGTCACCAGCAGGAGCAGATCTGCTCTGAGTGTGCCTCTTCTTTCGCTCAACCATCCTCCTCACGATCAGAATTGAAGCATACTCCCGACAATAATTACGAGCCAGTCTCTACAAGGACAATAGTAAAGATTGGTATGTGCCCTGATTAATTGTGTTCTCTTGACTACGAGTGGTTAAATGTGCATATCGTTATTGCATTCTCTCTTCGAGAGGAGTCGAATGGTATCTGGTAAAGCCACTGAACTGACAGCAGTCAGACTTACAACCGCAGTCTCCAACAAAGAAGAAGGATCCTCCGCATTAGAGGTTCTTGCTTCGCTCATTGTTGATCTCAAATCCGATGAGGCCGGTGCGGTTATCGGAACGATAGTGAATCATTCGTGCCAGCGCGTTGATGCAGCTATCGCATTTCTCTCCCTACTGGATAGACCAGGTCTCGAGGAACTCATCCCCGACTGGGATTGGAAGCGGTTCGACGGATGGTTCTCCGGCACTACCATGGGGATGGTATGGGAGGACTTCGCCAGGCTTGATGCTCCTTCCCGGAGAGCGGTGAAGGCCAAAGTCTCTCTGCTGATGGAGATCAGCTACATTCTGACGACCGAGTCAACGCAGAAACCAGAGGACGGCGAGGGGCGAACAGGCGCAGATCTTGCACTGGGGATTCTGAAAGAGAACGATCCCGGAAGCAGGATCCTGGAAGTGGCTCTGACCGACTACCCGCTGGAAGTAAGAAGTTCTCTGAGGGGAATTCTTTCGGAACTGGACTTCATCGAAGAGAATGTCGGGTGCCTGAAGTATTCTTTTTCCAATGAGGCTCTTGAGGACGCTGCAGCGGGGGGTAACCTCTCCTCTCATGAGGGGACTTCTCTTCTTGCACAGGCCCTTGCAGGACGCAAGGCGGAGAACCTGGTGAAAAGACTAGAGCTTCTCATGAGATCTCTAATGATGTTCCCATCCGGACATCCATCTGTGAAGCCTGCTCTAGAATCCTTCCTCTCCCTTCTTGGCGATTTCATGTCCCTGGAGGAACAGGTTACTCTTTCTCTGGTCGGCGAGACAGTGCTTGTGAACTCGGTGAGAGTGAGAAGACAAAGCAGAGCTGCAGCCGATTTTGCCCGAAGCATGATCGACAGAAAGACAAACAGTATTTCGTTCTCCGGAGGGATCACGGAAACAGATATGATGACCTTCTCCGGCATCTACAATAAACCTCCCTCCTATATCGACGAGCATGGAGGAATGGCGCGACTGCTCGATCTCAGGGGTCTTGATAACATTACCGTCAACCGGTTCCATTATGAACTGATGTCAGATGCGGATGAGATCACGGGTGGACTCAGCCGGGGAGACCTTGCAGTTGAGGATGCAATATTCATGGAGCTCATCAGTCGGCTGGAGAAGGGTGAGAGTCTTGAATCAATGCCCGGTGAGGCAATAGGCGGGGCTCTGAAGAAGATCCTCGAAGAATCGGACAGTGACCGGACCAATGGGAGAGCCCTCCTGGCCAGATTCATATCCGCACTCGATCCCTCCCTTCTCGAGACTGGACTTCTCTCGAGCAGATCTGTTCAGCGCGGCATGGCCTGGGGAGCAATCAGAACAATAATCACGAGTCATCTGGAACGACTCGGATCAAAGGATCCCGATGTCAGACATACTGCGCTGGCCGGTCTTCGGGAAATGGGTATCCTGGCAATCGAGAGAGGCAAGGATAATTCCATTCTGCAGGTCGTTGAGAGAATCTCGTCGGCTATCAGAAGCGAGGTGGACCCTGATGCCCTTTACCGGGCGGTGTGCACGATGGGCGCCCTTCAGGAGCGGCTTCTCGCCAGAGGAATGACAAGCATCGCTTTGGAGGCAGGAAGGATCCTCGCTGAACTCGATATGAGGAAATTCTCCCGAAACGAGATGGAATCAGCCCGGGCAAGATCCCTCGAGGAGGCTCGCCGGGAACTGGATACAATGGCGGTTGCAGATGAGGTTGTGAGGAGACTCCTCTCCGAGGACAGAAACGTTTCAAGGGAAGCCGGCAGGCTTGCTCTATCGATCCCGCCAGGCTGCCTTATCGCCCAGCTGGTCGACATCTTCCACAGTGATGACCGTCATATGAGAGCGAGGGCCTTCAGAGTACTCCTGAATTTCCGGAAGAAGGCTCTCCCTGTTCTCCATGAGAAGCTGGAGGAGATCAGAGATCCTGTTAATACCGCAAGAGATCCTCATACCGGGAGACTTGATGATCACGACTGGTTCCAGGCTAGAAACATCGTACAGGTTTTAAGGGATATTCGTGCCGATGCAAGCACTCCAATGCTTGAACAGCTATGCGCGGATCCTGATCCCCGGCTCAGAAGAGAGAGCCTTCTCGCCCTTATGATAGTCTCTAGACCAACGGCTGACGGGCTTGCGCCGAATCTCCTTTCCGATCCCTCACCGGAAGTCGCAATGGTGGCGCTGAACCTCGTGGCTAAGATGGCGTCCTCGAATCCTGTTTTCACCGGAACGATCATCAACGCTTTCGGCAGGGAGGATATCCGTCCCGCCGTAATGAAGGCTCTGGACAGGCTTGGGGACCAGCTTCCTGTAAGAGAATTTCTTCTCTCCGGATTCCGGGATACGGATGACGCCGTTTCCTTCAACGGAACCCTGACAGCTTCCTCCGCGCTCTCTACTCTTGTCAGATTCGGTGACACGAAGGAGGTCGAGATCCTGGATAGATACCTGCGCGAGGTGGAGGGCGGATTCCTCAAAAAGAGCCAGATCGACAAAGGTCTCCTGACTGAACTGAAAAAGGCAGTGACCGCTCTGAGAAGAAGAACCGAACTGCCCAATTAGGATATGATGCCTGGTCACATAATTAAATAGAAGAGCGGCGGGGATTCACCCCGCCGCTCAGTCTTTCAGGATATCAGTCTAGAATCCGGCCTTTATCCCACCCCAGGTGTCCTGGTCAAGGGCACCGGGCACCCAGTCGATGTCCAGCTGGTACATATATGTGTTCTGAGGATAGAGCCAGAGATGTGTACCGTCCCATTCGATGGATCCGGCACTTTCCATATCCTCCTCTGTGAACTCGCAGCTCCACACGGGTGTCATGTTGATGCTGCCATCGGGGTTCACGTAGAAGATGAAAATGTTGTCGAAGCCGACTCCCATCTGAGCGGTCATGAAGATGTAGTCTCCATAAATGGCCATTCCGGAGATGTTCTCGAAAGTGGCAACCGTCCATGTTACGGAACTCTCGGTGCCTGTATAATCAGCCCAGGCAACCTCATCGGACTTGAAATCTGAGCCGTAGAGCATATCGCCGCCGGCGCAGACCCCGGTTACGACTTGCCAGGCGGCAGGACCGGCTATAGCCTTGAGGTATGTTCCTGTATCACTGAATACACCGATGTTGCTGAAGGTCCAGTCTCCGAAGAAGAACTGATTCCCTCCTGAGTATTCGCAGTAACCCTGGTCGTCTGCATCGATACCGTCTGTTATCGCCCAGCTATTGCCCGTGGTCGATCCGGTAGCCATGCTGTACTCATCGTTGATTGCGGTTCCCCAATTGGAGAGCCAGATGCTGTTGGCGACATCGTCCTGGATGGCCATACCGTAGGTCTGAGTCAGACCTCCGGCGTACTGGTTCACGATGGTGTAGGAGCCATCTGTAGATGGGACGGGGTTCTCAACCGTTCCATCGCACGTCTTGACAGATGCAAAGGCTGCAACTGTCAGACAGAGTAAAACAACTGCTACTGTTCTCATAGCACTCTTCCCTTCAAGTTAGCACCATTCATTCAAATAATTTATGCTTTCATATACTCCCTTTGTCAACACAGCATAATACTTCAGCCGGATCCACAATCAGCCTCGCTCCCGGAACTTCGTGAAGGAGAAGAAGATGACTAAGCATGTCAGGTGCGATTGGTCGCTGGGAAGTGACCTGATGCGTAAATACCACGATACTGAATGGGGAGTTCCGTTGGCAGACGACCAGCCTCTATTTGAATTTCTGATCCTCGAGGGCGCGCAAGCGGGGTTGAGCTGGTCCACAATACTGAAGAAGAGGGAGAACTACAGGAGGCTCTATGCGGGATTTGATCCGGAGGAGGTGGCACTTTTCGGTGAGACCGATATTGCCCGGCTCCTCTCCGACCCCGGAATAGTCAGGAACCGGCTGAAGGTCAGATCCTCTGTCTCCAATGCCGTCGCTTTCCTTAAAGTGGCTGAGGAGTTTGGCTCCTTTGCCTCATACATCTGGACATTTGTGGACGGCAAGCCTGTCAGAAATCAGTGGAAGGCCATGTCTGACATCCCCGCAGCAACAGAAACTGCCTCCATCCTGAGCAGGGACCTGAAGAAGCGCGGGTTCAAGTTCGTGGGGCCGACGATCTGCTACTCACACATGCAGGCGGTGGGCATGGTCAATGACCATATAGTAACATGCTACCGCTACGAAGAGATAGACAGGCTCGCCAGGGATTTCTGGAGTCCCTAGTTCTCCCCATCTGAGCGGCAGACCCTGTTTCGACCGGCTTCCTTTGCCTCGTACATGGCCTTGTCCGCCGCAGTGATCACGGCAGTTGGATCCTGTCCGGGGCTGGCTTCAGTCACTCCGATCGAAATAGTCACGCATGGAAGTGGTTCACCTTCGCTCCCTGTCATTTCCGTTTCACTGACTGCGATCCTGAGCCTCTCCGCTATCTCGGCAGCCTCGTCGATGCAGAGTCCCGGAAGTATCACTGCGAACTCCTCTCCGCCGTAGCGGGTCAGAATATCCTCTTTCCTCATGGTCTCCCGGAGCACCCGGCCCAGAGTCGAGAGGACGCAGTCACCACCCAGATGTCCATAGGTATCATTGAAGCGCTTGAAATGATCCACATCAAGTATCAGAAAACTGAAACCGCAGCCTTCCTGACCGAGACGACTGGACATCTGCTCGAGCCCGTCGTCCAGATGGCGTCTGTTGTGAAGGCCAGTAAGAGAGTCAGACCTGGCATGCTTCTCGAACATCCTCTGCCTGTCTTCAGCAGATAGAAAGGCATTGTTGGTGAAACTCACTCTCAGAGAGAGTATCAGCAGCAGATTGCGGGCCACGAGGTAACTCGCGTCAAGCAGTTCCCATACCCGTCGATTCGGGATGGCCAGCAGTCGAGAGGACTCTCTAACCACGACGTAAGCCCCGGCAGGTGCGCCGCTCACAACAGAAAGTTCTCCAACACATTCACCGGGCTCTATCAGTGTGTGCGGTTCTTCTTCCAGTGACTTGAGATGAATGGATAGCACACCATCCACCAGAACGAAGAGAGTCGTGTTCTCATCCCCCGGTGCAAGCAGCACCTCTCCAGGTTCCTTTCGAATCATGGAACACTTGGAGAGGATCGGTTCGACCGCAGTCATGTCAACCCGATCAAATATCTGAAGTTTTTCCAATTCTTTCAGACGCATCAGTTCCCGCTCCATCCTGCAATAACGGCAAGAAGCCACCAGAGCGCCTGCCCCTTCTGCCTGCAGCTCTCGACCGTGGTATGTCCGGCCTCATCTCCGCTGAAAGCCTGGTGCTCAACGGGGATCTCCACTCCATCATATGTGTAGGTGCTGTGCTGCCATTCGCCTGAGGAGGGGTTCAGGCGCCAGCAATCCAGATCGGCAAAATCGAAGAGAGCCAGACCGCCTCTCTCGCAGTAATCCCGTATCTGATTGTTGCGGAGAAAACGGTTGTATCCTTCTGCCCCTGAGGCCTGGGCATTACCCGTCATGTAAATGAAGGTCACATCGGGATATTCAGATTCGAGTGTACTCATGGCGGATAGATAGGTCGCGACCTCTCCCGCCCCGTAGTAATCCAGCTGACTGCACCAGGCCCACATGCAGACATTGATCGAGGGATTGCGATCCAGTACATCCCTGGTCATATCCAGGCCCTCATCTGTCTCCCAGAAGAGGTCCGGGGATATGTATGTTTCTCCCGGCTGTCCGTCAAAGATACATAACTCGCCCGATTGCCCAGGCAGGTTGCAGTACTCGATCTCTACTCCATGAGATGCTGTGCCCTCCGCGATGCTCTCCAGCCCTATCGTCAGCTGAGAGCCGTGCGAAGTATGAGCGTAATGCAGCCGGATTCCCTCCTGAACGCTCTGGATCCATGTTATCGGAATGGCCGAGATGTCGGTGCAGATGTGATCAGCGATGTATGACCATGAAGAGACTTCGATCGTGTTCTCGCCGGACTCACCGTCTCCTCCGCATGATGCGGCGAATGCCAGTATCACCGCAGCCAGCGCCTGCCCGGAACCGCCCAGAACTGCCAGGGACATAAGCAACCTCCTGAAACAGTGGAGTCTACGCATCCATATCAATATCTGACCAATATATGTGCAGCATTCGATATGGAACAGGAAATAGAACCGATCCCTGTCTTCGAAAAGAGATGATGTTCCTGCATATGACTGATCGCTACATCGCTCTCTTTATCGCTCCCCAGGAGGTCTGTTCGAAGGAGACTTGCTCTCCATAGAAGGTAAGCGTAAGGTCATACAGGAGCCAGTCGATAGAGCCCCATCCGGGATACATGTCATTGCCCTTTCCCGCATATGCCTCGAAATGCAGATCAAGAACCTGGCCCGGTGCAGCAGGGATGTCTTCATGGACCGGTACAGTGGACTGATACCATATCCCGACTTTCAACAGAGGGAGCCACTCGACCCCGTTCAGCCTGTAGTCTAGTTCAGCCCCTGCGTAGCCATTGCCCGAGCTGGTTACACTGAGATCCTGTTCAATGTGCAGGACGATCGAGTCGCAGCCTTCGGGAATGACTACGTCAAGCGAGTAGATATGCCCCCATTCGCTCGTATAGGGAGAGCCGACATACTCGTCCATCCTCACTCCCTCTGAACTGAAGACCCACTCGTGTTCAAATTCCCATCCGGGAGGAGCGCTTCTGAGGTCATACTCCCATACGACCCAGTCCCCTGCACAGATGGTCGTGACACAAAGCAGTATCAGGATCGGAAGGGTTCCTGTCATCATATTATCCTTGCCTGCTCAGGTCTGACACACCTGTACATCACTCGATCTCTGAGTGTATACGCAACCCTTGTTCAGGATGTCCAGTGCCGGGCCATAGTTTAACCTGCAATACGGTCACTCTTTCTCCACCACCAAAAAGGGAATATCTTCTCTTCACTGGAAGATATTTGAACATGGGGGTTAGCCTTGGCCTGGAAACTCATTGTATTCGTTCTGCTATCGACTGCATTTACAGCATTCGCTGCCGATTCTGCCTACCCCGACTCAGTAGTGGCCACTGTCGCTACCGGGAACAGTCCCAGGAACGTCTGCTGCCACCCCTCCGGAGAGTACCTGTATGTCACCATCGGATACGGGTATGTGACGGTGATACGCACTTCGGACTATTCGCTTGTGACACTCATCCCGATGGATGACGACCCTACTGACCTGTGCATACTCCCTGCAGGTGACCGTATCTATGTCTGCGATGGCGCTGAGACGACCGTCAGGGTTATAGATACGGCCACTCATACCGTTACCGACAGCATTTCGATTCCGTATCCCGCCTCCAGAATAGTCTCTATGCCTGATGGATCCGAAGTGATCGTCACGCATGAAGGGGGTCATGTTTCTTCCATCGAGACCTCCGGCAACACTCTCGTGGGTACATGGTGGGCTGCCTATTCCCCAGGGGGTATCTGTGTTCTTCCAGGGGGAGCTTATCTGTATGTCAGCGACAAAAGCAGTGCCAACGCGACCTGTTTCAGCCTGCCTTCTTACTCTCTGTCACGCTTCTTCGTAGGGGCTGACACATACGATATCTGTGCCCTTCCTGCCGGTGACAGGATATATCTCTGCGAAAGAGACTGGCAGACGATCGCTGTCATGTCAGCTCCGGACAACACTCTCCTGCAGGAGATCTCGGGTGTGGGAACATCACCTAACAGGCTTCTCCCCCTGCCCTCTGGTGATTGGATCTACATCTCTGACAATGAAGAAGACAAGGTCAGAGTAATGAGGACTTCGGATAACAGCGTTGTGGCCACCATCTCCGTCGGTGGTCAGCCTGCAGGCATGTGTTCCAACTCTGACGGATCCATGGTCGCCATAGCAAATACTGCCAGCAATAATCTGACCATTCTCGAGAGGTCCTCCACCGGCATAAGCAGAGGAATTGACCTTCCCGCATCTCTGACACTGTCGGTTGCGCCAAATCCTTCCAGTAATTTCAGCACAATTGAGATCGGCCTTCCTTCCGTGGGACATCTGACCTGTACTGCATACAGTATCGATGGGAGATCAGAGAAGCTGCTGTTCGAAGGGATCCTCCCCGCAGGTCAGCATGAACTGCCACTTAGTGGGCTGAGAACGGGGATTCACTTCATCGTCGCCAATACCGGTGATTTCCGACGCACAACCAGGCTTGTCATCGTGAACTGAAACCTCAGTCAGGGGACAAACAGTTAACCGGAAATGGGGACACGCAGCGGAGTGTCTTTCCCCAATCACTGGTACGCCGGACCTCCGTCCAGTCGAACCAGCCGAGGGCACACATATCCCCTTCGTATAGCACGTCCAGACATCCCCGTCAGGCCGCTGGATACCAAGGTCTACCGCAATCCCATTATCTATGCACGAGAGCTGCATGACGAGATGGTCCGTGAGGGTCTTACGCGCAGGCAGCTCGCTGAACGCCATGGGATATCCTCAGACCGGGTAACACAGTGGCTCTGTCTGCTGGAGCTCCCACCGTCCACTATCCAGAAGCTCGTAGCCCTTGGCGATAACTGGGACAGGCAACTGATCACCGAGAGAACACTGAGAGCAGCACGCAGGGAAAAGGAGTGATACTCTTCGCGATTCATCTCGCCTTGCAGCCATGACAGCCATAGATCAATGAATAATGCTAATAAGAGGTGCCTATGGAAGTGAACGAGATAATGGAGAGTGCATAATGTCTTCTTATCGAAGTCTTGCCTTCATCATCATGTGTGTAATCGTCTTTACAGCAATCTCCTTCTCAGACTCGCCCCATTCAAACACAATCCC
>JAOZQW010000521.1 GCA_029932015.1 Candidatus Fermentibacteraceae bacterium | reverse complement strand
CCTCCCCAATGTAGAGACCGACATGGCTAGGATTGTGGAAGATGATGAGGTCACCCGGCACGAGATCCGCGCGGTCGACATGCTCTCCAATGGTCTCGAGTGCACTAACCGTTCTCGGAAGTGCTATCCCGTTATCAGCAAATACTCTGTAAGACAGACCGCTGCAGTCGAAACTGTCAGGGCCTGTACTTCCGTATACGTAAGGAGCGCCCAGATACGAGATCGCGTCAGCGATGATGCTGTCAGCAAGACTGGACTCAGTGACAGAAGTCGAGAGGGAATCCTCTACCGCGAGCGGTCCTTCTTCGCCGCCGGGGGTCTCTGCAGTGGCTCCGCCATAGCCGAAGACTATAAGCGGCAGTATGAACAGCAGCATCTGCAGAGATATTTTCTTCATCTGGTTCCCGTCACTTCCTTATTCTTACAGTATCTCGCCGGAGGGAGAACTTCATTCATCAGAACCGGAACTGCTCAGCCGCAGAACACCGGCATATAGTGCGCAACCGCAGGTGGGTTCCCTACTCGAGGGATCTGAATGCCTGTTCGGGCATGATCCTCATCCAGCAGCCGTCATAGCCGAGTGCATGAAGAGTCCCGTCTGTCGAGAGAACAAGTACATCAGCGTCACTCTGGTCATTCCCGTCCTCGACAGATGCGGAGCAGGAATCGATGCGTGAACCATCAGCAGATACTTTCAGGATCAGGTGTTCATCGTCCTCGGTCTGAGCAATAATGAACACATTTCCTGACTTATCAGCAACCGGTCGCCCCCAGGTCGTACTGCAGGGGATCTCCACGCAGTACTTCTTCCGACCGGATGGATCAAATGCGATGAGCCATGGATGGTTGAACATATACAGCGACGAGTCTGAACCCGAAGCGAGCATTATGTCCGATTCCCTCGTCTTCTCCGGTCTATTCTCCAGACCCTCGATATACGGGGTATCAGGCTTCACCTGCAATTTTCTCGACCAGTTGAAGAACCTCTTGAAGAAGCCTGGTTCATTCCGGCCCTCTGATTCATCGCTAGCATCAGGTTGAGGCCAGAGCGGCAGGAGGTTTCCCTCGAGATCGTACCTGAGAAACTCGTAGAAGTAACCTGAGTGATCACGCCTGTTCCTGTCTGCAAAGAGTATCAGACTGCCGTCCGGCATACTGACCATGTCCCCGCAGCCTTTCATTGTGAATTCCTCATTGATCTCCTGATCGCTGTCTGGCTGTACCTCTGT
>JAOZQW010000230.1:1867-4389 GCA_029932015.1 Candidatus Fermentibacteraceae bacterium | reverse complement strand
CATCCGCCCTTACCCCGCTATGAAAGTCGAACTCAGGAAGTCTGACCTCTCCGCCGTTCAGCAGTTCCGTCAGATGCTCACCGAAGAGGTCTGTATGTATCGCGCCAAGTGATTCAAAATCAGGCTTCCCATTCGGTCCAAGAGGTGTTTCCGTCCTGTTGTGGAAATAGTTGTCGACATTGATCAACTTCGCTCCGAAACCCTGTGCGGCAAGGTAAGTCCTTAAAAGGCCGGCAAATGTCGTTTTGCCGCTAGAGGAGGGACCGGCGATGGTAATAACTCTCCTCGCGGGAAATGCGTCTTCGAGCTCCTTGACTATCTCGACCATCCTGTATGTCTGGTAGAAATGACTCATCAGCACGATCTGACGGCCGCCATCCTCGCAGATGCGCCTGTTGAGCTGATCTATGTCCTGAACGCCCATCCGCGAGCCGTGCTGCTCCTCAAGGTCGAACTCCACAGAGAGCTTGAGTCTGGGGCGCCACTCACTTATACGAGGCCATGATCTCGATCCGGGGAATCTCAGTACGAAATCCTTCCCCTGTGGCTTTAGTTCCCAGCTGGTAAGCCAGGATGTGTTTGGAACCGCTGGTCCCATCGCGAAAACACAGCTATCCTCTATCTTGTTACCCCGTATTGTTCTATCACCAGTGGACCATGAAGCGAGACGCTTAAAGGGTTCATCGGTGGTCTCAGGATCATCAGGATTATATATGACTGGATCGATATCAATGCCTTCCGCTACGACTTTCTCGAGTTCCGCGGTAAGCATGCTGACGATAATGGAAGGTTCCATAACAGGCCTGTTCTCCAGCCTGCATCTGTATCCAAGAGAGATGGAGTGCTCCACCCAGAGCAGAGATCCTGGAAAAGCCCTCTTAACAGCGAGGTCAAGCGCCAGGATCAGACCGCGCCGGTAGACCTCCCTTCCCGGGCCTGTTCCGGAATGAACACCTCGGACTCCGGATGATTCCGTGAATTCCTCATTCAGAGAGACCATGCTGCCGTCGGGAAGTATTGCCGCTATGCTTTCCTTGTCAAGATATTTCTGGGTCCTCACCTTTCCTCCAGTCGTTTCATAATTTCAGACGGAATTTTCCATTAGCTGAAGATACCTCCAAAATGCACTTAAGCAAGCCTTGACGCCCTTCTTCAGACTGGATTCAGATAGCTGCATAGTCGTCATCTACTGATCTGGTGAGCTGTACGTAATTCCACATGTCATGCGCAGTTAGATATGCGAGTATAAGCATTCCCTATCCACTGGCAGGTCCAGAAACACACCGTGACTGCAGATCATATGACGTTTTATTCATTAACTACTCGATATGATTGATCTATTCTCATCCATTCTTCCTTGCGATGATGGCCATTCCAAGAGTCAGGTACGTATCACGACTTATTTCTATGTTTATTTTTGTAATAATTCGCTTTGAACCGGTGGTGGTATCCCATGCATCAATTCACCCACCGCAATCGAATCAGTACACTCGATCATAGACAAACGTTTCATCCAATGGGCTGTTAGCCCTCGCCCCACTCCTCTCCCCCTTACCCGATAATGATCAGTGCCACAGAGGGGTCGAATCTTGTCGCAATATTTTTCAGACCTCTGAATACCCTCCTCTCCCCCGCTGCCGTTAGACAACTGTCTGTCCGTGAGGCAGTGGTGACCGCTCGACCGATCAGGAATGGAATTCCATGCTGTCTTCTAAAAGGGAGGGCGTAGCAGACGTGACGTGATCCGGATCAGCTCCGACTTGCTGATCCGGGATGAGAACCAGAAAACAGATGAAGAGATGTCAGGCGTATTCATCAATGGAAGTGCTCTGCTCCTGAATTGGAGAGAAGATCAGGGAGATAATATTCGGGACAGGAGAAGCAGGTATGGGCCTGATGGAGTAATCAGTAAGGAACGCCGTACTGAAAGATGGATAGAAGTAAGTGAAAGGCATCAAACACCTGAATTAGCAGTGCCTGCAATGCGAAAATGAACACGTTTTCCCAGGAACTTGACCGAAGAGGCGCTTCAGGGAATCTTAACCGTTGCGGAAAGTATCACAGACACTGGAGGATACGATGTTAACACTGAGTTGCGTAATTGCCTTCCTGGCGGCTGTTTCAACGCCACCTCCCCTGCTACAGGCCGAAGATACCATCTCTCGGGGAGCCACGGTAATGTACACGATCTCACTGGAAGAGGGGCTTGAATACTGGATACTTCTGACCTTTGATGAGACAAGCGGCATGGATCTCGACATGCTTGTATCCTCTGATGAGATGGATTACGAGTCCTTCATCCAGACACCTTTCTATGAGGATTACGTATATGCGAGAGAATTCGCGATAGCTGAGGGAGCAACCGAGGGTACTGAAGACTTCATTCTCACAGCTCCATATACCGGCACCGCATACATCATCATCCACGATATCGGTGAGACCGGCGGTGAATACAATCTCAGGATCTTCTGACAGGTCAGGCCATGTCTCCGCTGATTACTCCGTTCTCTCCCTGAACAGAA
>JAOZQW010000230.1:1323-1857 GCA_029932015.1 Candidatus Fermentibacteraceae bacterium | reverse complement strand
TCTCCGACCTGCTGGACACTGCCTTCCCTCCATCGATATGGCTGAGGGGTATTCTGACATCGACTCCAAAGGTCAATTCGCGGGGACATATGTACTTCCAGCTTGCCGAGTCCTCCGCTGATCGTTCAGGTCAACCGGCTGCAGTGATCGACTGCGCACTCTTCGCAGGCAGCAGGATCCCTATCGTGCGGGAGTTCGCCAGACGAGCTCTCCCTTTTGAGCTCCTGGAGGGCTCTGAAGTGCGGCTGGAGGGCAGAGTCACCCTCTGGGACAAGGGCGGACGATATCAGTTCATCGTCCAGCGGGTTGATCCTGACTGGGCTGCCGGTGAGCAGGTGGCGGCGCTCAGGAGATTGGTGGATCTCTTTGCCAGAGAGGATATCCTCGGGGCGAACGCTGAGCTCACAATGCCAATAGCCCCCCTTAGAGTGGGTCTGATCACATCGGAGGGTTCCGCCGCCTGCGAGGATTTTCTACACGGTCTCAGGGAGAGCGGCTTCCCCTTCAGAGTTTTTGCCGCCTGGGCACCGATGT
>JAOZQW010000230.1:0-1313 GCA_029932015.1 Candidatus Fermentibacteraceae bacterium | reverse complement strand
CAGGGCACAGAAACCTCCGCCGGTGTGCTCAGGGCATTCAGAACTCTGCTCCAGGTTCCTGATCTCGATGCTGTTGTGCTGACCAGGGGGGGAGGCTCCCCGACGGACCTGGGCTGGTTCAATGATGAGCATATCGGAAGGATGATCTCCCAGGTCCCCTGGCCTGTGATCTCAGGCATAGGACACGAGACGGATAACACTCTACCTGACTTCGTTGCCCACACAAGGGCTAAAACCCCTACCCACGCCGCGGACATTCTTGTCGATACCACTGCACACTTCATGGAAGACCTGACGGGACTGGCTAGACTGTTGCACCGCTCAACCTCTGCCACACTCCACAGGGAGTCAACAAGGCTGGCAGCCGCAGGAGGAGCACTTAGACGGGTCTCAGGCTCTATATGGCGCTCAGGACTCAGAGACATCAATGCAACTGCCACATGGCTTACCAGGTGCACCAGAGCCAGACTGGAGAGTGCCGGTAATAGACTCGACCGTCTCTGGATGCTTTTAACCAGGAACGGATCTACCGACCACACCACCTCAAGAAGAAGAGCCCTGGCGCACCTCCAAAAGGGATTGGAGAACTCCATCAACAGCAGACTAAGGACCTCCAATCTCCTCCTGGACAGCCTGTCTGCGCAGATCTCGGGCAGGGATCCCGCAAGACTCTATAGATCGGGTTGGGCTACACTGCGCAACGACAAAGGGAAGAGGATCAGGAGCGTTTCGGAAGTCGGAACCAGCGAACACATTCTGGTTAGAGTAGCTGACGGCAGCATAGGAGCTGTCATTAATGAAATACACGCCGCCATCGAGCGGGATGAAGAAGTAATTCCGGAGGGAGCTGACAATGACCGATAAAGAAGTCCAGCCGGGAAAGGCTGTACTGAGCTACGAGGAGGGTCTGGAACGATTGACCGGCCTGGTGGATGAAATAGGCAGGGACGACTGCCCAATGGACGAACTCGAAACTCGGGTCAGGGAAGCAGCAGACCTGCTCAGGGAACTCAGAAGAAGACTTGCCGCAACCGAAGTAACAGTCGAGAAAGTGCTGGATGAGCTGGAGGGTGAGGCAGGATCAGACTAGGACTGACTTGTGTCGGTAGCAACGCCAAAATCAGTAGACTGCAAAAACATGATACTCAAATAGTAGCTGCAGCTCTACTGTATGTATTTGTTAATCCCCGATAATCTCATTCAAACCAGCTAGAATTGAGGCAAGTTCTTCTGGAGATATTCTAGTGATTTTCTTACTAATACGTTTGATAGATAGAGTTCTGATCTGGCTGATCTTGATCCATGATTTCTTC
>JAOZQW010000229.1 GCA_029932015.1 Candidatus Fermentibacteraceae bacterium | reverse complement strand
TCCCCCGCCATCGGCGCCAGCATCATCATCCCAGGAACTTCCACCGGGGCGATGACCGATATCAACGGGGAGTATATGATGCACAACCTCACACCCGGGGAGTATACCATCGAAGCAAGGATGGTTGGTACTTCGAGCCAGAGGGCTGAAGGTGTGATCGTCATTTCCGATATGACCACCAGGCTTGATTTCGTTCTCGAAGAGGGAACCGCAGGAGCAACTGTTATTCAGGTTTCCGAACAGCGGCGTATGATAGTCTTCGATGAGACATCCACCGTACATGTGATAGGGCGCGATGAGATCGAGACTATGTCTGCCTCAAGTCTGCAGGAACTCACTGGTATCCAGCCCGGCGCACTCTACTCAGGCGGAGGACTCCACATGCGGGGGGGAAGATCCGGGGAGGTTCTCTATCTCATCGATGGAATACCGGTAATGGACCCTTCCACAAATCTATATGCAATGAATCTTCCCCTTTCCGCCATCTCCGAGATCACTGTGATGTCCGGCGGCTTCAGCGCGGAGTACGGGAATGCACAATCAGGTATCGTGAACATCGTAACGAGGGAGGGCGGCACCAGCTATGCGGGGGATATCGAAGGACGTATGGGAGCCCTTTCCATCGTTGGCGATGAAAGGGTCAACCTGACGGATTACACTCAGTGGGAAGACCAGATATACAGGGGAGACGCAACTATAGGCGGACTCAGCCTTGGAGGACCGGAGCCGATAACCAACTACCTGCTCCCTGCGATTGGGATCGATGTCCCCGGAGAGAGCAGCCTGTTCTTCTCGAGCGAGTGGCAGAGGAGCGGCCATGATCATCTCGACAGCAGAGGATTCTGGGACAACAACCTTATTGATCTATGGACCGGGAACCTGAAACTGAGCAGCCGGATCAACGGAACAAGGATCATGGTTAGCGGCTTCTACTCCAATACCCGCAGAGGATGGAGGGACTGGCTCTGGTCCCGTATCAATGAACCCAATATTGACGACGGAGACACCCTCCATTACGCAACCGAGGAGGCGTTCGCCCTCCCGACAAGACTTAACGAGAACTGGAGCATCAATACCGCCATCACCCAGACCTTATCCGACAACATGTTCCTCGAGCTGAAGTATGGCTACTACAGAACAATCGAGAAGTACCGCATCAGGGACCTGGACGAGGGTTATATCGGCGATGGCTATACACTGGAGGACTGGCTTGATCTCGATCTGGATATCCCTTACCCTGATCCGGATGGTTTCTATCGCTCGGGCCAGCATTCCTGGATACGACATGACTCGGACAGCAGGGTGCATACTTCCAGGGCCGATCTCACCTGGCAGGCCACTCCTCATCACCAGCTAAAGGGAGGGATCGAGAGCCGCAGTTTCGTCACTTCCGTCTCAGACATCTATTATTCGTACGATCCTGATGATATACTCCTCACCGTCATTGAACCCGCAGAACCTGTTATGACAGGGATCTACATCCAGGACCGCATTGAGTACCTTGCGGGTCTGATCGTGAATGCGGGCCTCAGAATGGATCGATTCGACCCCAACTTCGAAGGTGCCGAATCGAAGACTCATTTCAGTCCCAGGCTGGGTATCTCGCATCCCATCACTGAAAGGGACATCATCAGGGCATCCTACGGACATTACTACCAGATACCCAACCTTACTCTGATGTACTGGGGCAGCGCCGTCAGTCAATCCGGTGACCTGGACCCCCTTGAGGGCAATCCAGACCTTGACCCGGAAGAGACAGTTTCCTATGAAATTGGCCTTAAGCACCAGTTCGATGATTTCACTCTTATCGACCTTACCGGTTTCTATAAACACATAACCGGACTGGTCACCACTGAGTTCAACGAGACCACCGGTGAGTACTGGCAGTTCGTCAACGGTGAAGGCATTGGTACAATCCGGGGAGCTGAGCTTACTTTCACACGCAGACTGGACAGATTCTGGGGGATCAACCTCAATTACACCTACTCCATAGCAAAAGGACCACGCTCCTCTCCCCTTGAGGTCTACCAGTATGGCGTAGGCCAGCTCCTCCCCAATGATGACATTTACCTTGACTGGGATCAGAGGCATATGGCCAATGCATCCCTGAACCTGCAGATCCCTCGTGGAGAGGGACCCAGGATAGGCAGCTACCATTTCCTTGAGGGAACGAGGGCAGGAATTACCTGGAATTACGGAAGCGGGATCCCATATGATAACGCCAGTCATGGCACACATCCGTTCTTCCGTAACCAGAAGAGGTATCCGGCCCGAATGACGACAAACCTAACATTAAGCAGGGAGTTCTGGATCGGCGACATGACTCTCAGTGCATACACAACCATCTACAACCTGTTCAACCGTAGAAATATAGATCGCATATACAATGTATCCTGGTATGATGCGGATCAGGATGGTGATGGAGAGCCGGACCACAATCCTACAGGTCCTCTTGGCAATCCTGCAGCCTGGTCTCCTGCGAGGCACTTCCTTTTCGGCCTCAGGATTAACTGGTAGGATCCGGGTCTTGACAGACTCTTCTTATCGGGAATGTTTCAAGCATGGTGCGATCAGCGGGAGCGGAAGGGGACTGGTGTCCCTCCCGGACTTCAAATCCGGTGTCGGGTGCTAAAACCATCCTGGGTGGGTTCGATTCCCACACGTTCCCGCCAGCTCTGATCTGAGGCCGGGCCTCATTATGTGAATTATTCACGAAATGAGGCCCGGCCTCAATTTGACAGGTGATCGATGACCAGGCCAGCAAGTGCATATCCGAATATCCCCGGCATCACGATGGAACTTGGTATCCGATTACGCACCCTTCCTCTCTCGAGAACGATGTCTTCTCTATCAGGCGGAAGTGAATGCTCTCCTGCCGGCTCAATCGAATAAACACAGCTTACACCTGTAGTGATCCCTCTCTTTCGCAGGTACTTGCGGAGCATCTTAGCCAGGGGGCATCCTCTTGTTTCAGAGATATCCCCTACTCTGACTTGAGAAGGGTCCCTCCTGCCGGAGGCACCCATGCTGCTGAAGACAGGAATGCCCATATCAACGCAGTACGCAAGTAGTGCGGTTTTCGGGGCGAGGCTGTCGATGCAGTCCACCACTGCATCCGGGGCTGGATGAAGTATCCGCTCAGCACTCTCTGTATGAAAGAAGTCCTTCAGCATTCTGACTTCTGTATCAGGACAGCTCCGGTGCATATACTCAGCAGCAGCATGAACCTTCGCGTTTCCGAGATCGTCTGCAGTGGCGAATGGGCTCCTGTTCAGGGATGTCTCGGTTACCTCATCGAAATCAACAAGGAGAAGACGCCCGACACCGCTTCTGGCAAGTCCGCAGGCCACGTGACCGCCGACGCCACCCAATCCGATCACAGCCACCTCAGAGCTTCGCAACCGGCTGATTGCTTCCTCTCCAATGAGTTCGGCAACCCGCTCAAAGCGCCTGCTCTCAGTCATCCTCATCTATCCTGAACAGCTGACGGGTGTTCCAGCAGGTTAGTTCCGCTATCTCCTGAACAGAAACATCCCTGAGCCGAGCCATTGCCTCGGAGATCCTCAGAAGATGAGCCGGTTCTGAATCACCGGATTTCACACCGTCCAAGCCTATGGAGGGTGCGTCTGTCTCGAGGAGAATCCTGTCAGAGGGGGTGAAGGCAGCGGATCTGAGAGCTCTTCTTGCCCCTGACCTTGTCACCGCTCCACCGAAGGCGAGACTGAATCCCAGGTCCAGGAATCGAGATGCCAGCTCAGGTCCCCTGGAGAAAGCATGCAGCACTCCCGTGAGTCTGCAGCGGAATTCTGTGCTTCCAAGGATATCGAGCATCTCATCGAATGCACCTCTGCAATGCAGTATGACCGGCATTCCGAGTTCTGCCGCAACCTGAAGCTGACTGCGGAAGAGGTTGATCTGAAGTTGTCTGTCGTGATCATCGATCTTGAAATCAAGTCCGATCTCCCCGACGGCTCTCACATCGCTGGCGGACAGCAGCTCCTCCAGCTCTTCAGGATCAAGTCCCTCAGAAGCACACCATGGATGAAGTCCCAGGGCCCCGCAGATACCCGTTCTGGAGGAAAGCTCGATAACCTTACGGAATGAATCCCTGTCGAAAGCGGGAACCATGACCCTCGTCACTGAGGCATGCGCAGCGCGGAGAATAACCCCGTCGATATCCGCGTAAAGCGGTTCCATGAAGAGGTGGCAGTGACTGTCGAAAAGCTTCACTGGATGCTCTCCCTTCATTGAGCGGTTCCTCCGGGAGCATGTATCAGGCGGATGACAGGGTCCAGCCCGTTCTCAGTATGTGATGGTCCTCTCCTTGAATCCGTAGCCCATCACGTCGTAGGCATCATGAAGGACCATGAAGGCTTCCGGGTCGATCTTTCTGACGAGT
>JAOZQW010000520.1 GCA_029932015.1 Candidatus Fermentibacteraceae bacterium | reverse complement strand
TTGAAATGATGGTCAGCACGATACTCGCGATACTGGCGCTCACTGTGACCGGAACGCAATACGTGCCGAACCTGAGGGACCCGGAACCGGAACCGGTGCCCTATGCGGAAGTTGTGAACAGAGTCGCAGATATGATCTGGAGCGATCAGATCTGGAAATACACAAGTCAGCACGGCCTGGATGTGGTCAATGTGACATGGGAAGACACAGGCAGATACTCCGGCTCCTGCTGGGGACCGAACATCAGCGACATGACCATACAGGTTCATCTGCAGGAGGAGGGACAGGAACATCCGACACTTACCTGTATGCCGGTTATCAGATACCCTAATTTCCACGATCTCTCTGCGGACCTGTCCCCCGATGACTTCTACCTCCTGGTGGGTAATGAGATCGGGGAGGAACTGGCACCGGTGAACTTGTCTGATCTTGTGGAAAATCTGAGGTACTACCTGCACGACCCGACATCCTGGCGCGGCGATGAATCAGGATTTCTGGCTCCGAGGGACAGCGTCGTCCTGGTAAGTGCCCAGGCGGTCTTCCTGCCAATACAGGAATCAGGCACTGCAACCTTCAATCCGGTCCTCTACAACTATCAGTCATTCAAAGGGGACCCCGCAGTACTGACGATCCTGGCCACCCGTGAAGGAACCAGCATAACCATCATAGACAATGCAAGGGATGCGGTGCCCGGCTCATGGAGCTGGGGCCAGAGGCTCTTTTTCAATGACGATGGTCAGCGGGCGAGTCTTACCGGCGAGCGTCTTTCGAACTTCCAGGACTCCCAGGGAAGCGGAGGTCAGTCGGTCCAGGTAAGTGGTGAAGATGGTCTCAACATGGTCCTTCTCATCCAGATACCGCTCAAGCAGAGGAATCCAAGAGGCACATATTTCGATGATCTCACCACATGCGACTCCGCTCCAATGACGGCAGGCTGTGGCGAGATGTCCTTGGCATCCGATGTCGAAGCCGCTGTTATCGGTCATGGCGAGCTCGAGGGACCCTACACTGAAATAGACGGCCTTCGGATAGAACGAGATCCCGAGTTCCCCATCAGGGTCACAGTGCAGTTCTACAAGGCAACCTCGAACGGTGTAGCCACCGCAGAGGACATCAGTGATATCGCAGCCGAGATACAGAGGGTCTATGACGAAGCCTCCTACGTGGGCTCACTTGTCGTGCCCGACCCCGGCGTCTATCGCCCTACGGACTGGAACAGAGCTTCTGTGCCCAGAAGA
>JAOZQW010000519.1 GCA_029932015.1 Candidatus Fermentibacteraceae bacterium | reverse complement strand
CAAGCAGTTCCGTCTCATCGGCATCGATGAGATACCAGAAGGTCCTTTCTTCATATCTGACGGCTGCGAAGAGTGCATGAACAAGGGTTACATTGGAAGATGCTCGCTTTTCGAGATGCTCACAGTGACAGACTCTCTCAGGGATATGATAGCCGAGGGAGCCCCTTCACACCGGATATCACAGCAGGCCAGAGAGGACGGGATGAGGTCTCTCCTCGATCATGGACTGGAGCTCGCCCGGCAGGGAGAGGTTTCACTTCTGGAAGTTGTCAGGACCGTCTCCAGCTAGCATCGACCAATTTCCTTGTGCGTCAGGTCAGATGCCCTGCTATTGCACAGCTCATCTCCCTCATGCGCAAGGTTCAGGCCATGTCCGGCCCCGGAATGAAGTACATCAGCTCGCACTGCCTCTAAGTGATTTCCGGAGCACTCTCTCAGTAATCCTCCATTGGATGTCAGTCAACGCTTCGAGGAGCCTCGTATCATGACTTACCAGGAGCAGTGCCCCGGGAAAATCCGCAAGGGCACCTTCCAGCAGTTCAATTGAAGGCAGGTCCAGATGGTTTGTGGGTTCATCCAGGACCAGCAGTTCCGGTGCATCTACGACAGCCATCGCCAGCATCAGCTTGCGCAGTTCACCTGGACTCGGCCTGCCGCTGTCGAGTACCGCTGCAGGATCTGACCCGAGACAACTGACAGTGGTCATCACACGTCCGAGCTCATCCCCGGGAAGATCACGCATTCTGGTCAGAAGTTCAGTGGAGACTGGGCCGAGTTCCTGGGGCATATGGAGAAGGTTGACCGATCTCACCGATAGCTTCTCGATGATGAGACGGACCAGCGTGCTCTTTCCAGCCCCGTTCTCACCTGTAAGAGCTATCCTGTCGTCGGGGCCGATGTGCAGGGCAGGATAAAGAAGTTTCCTTGCTCCCAGATTCAGATTTCCCTCATCCATTTCCAGCAGGACATCCCTGGCAGACCGGGAATCGGCCAGCCAGAAAGAGAGGTTCCTTTCTTTTGAGACATTCACCTCCGAGAGCTTCTCCTCTGCGATCCTGACCCTTGTTCCAGCGGTCTTCATACGTCTGGCGGCTCCCTGAACCTTCCCTCCGACTTTCAGTGCATCGATCCGGGACTTCGCATCATGATCGCCCCAGCGAAGACCGCGCTTGGAAAGGCATTTCCGCTTTGCATCCATCTCGCTGCGTCTTCGATGAACGAGCTTTCGGGCAGAGGCCAGATCC
>JAOZQW010000228.1 GCA_029932015.1 Candidatus Fermentibacteraceae bacterium | reverse complement strand
CGATAAGATAGTGTCTCACCTGGATTGACACGACGAGAACTGGCAACACCTCCTTGAGAGATTAATCTGCAGGATTGACTATTTGTCTATTTGGCCTATGTTACAAATTGATTAGGAGAGGGGATCAACATGCAGGTCGTAGAGAAGCAACATAAAAGGCTGGAGCGTAGGGCAGGGATCCTCCGCGCACTGGCCAATCCGTCCAGGCTGCTGATGCTGGAACAGATGGAGAACGGATACCGCACTGTATCCGAGCTGACCGAGCTGGTCGGTTCGGACATCTCCACGGTCTCCAGGCATCTGATGGTTCTGAAGAACGCGGGGCTCGTTGATTGCTGCCGTGTTGGGAATCGCCACAGATACAGTCTCAAAGCCGCCTGTGTCCTGAACTTCCTGGACTGCGTGGAGGACATCTTCGAAGGAGGCACCGGTTCATGCTCGCGTGAATTCCTACTTAGCAGGAGTGCGGTGCGATGAGCTTCAGTTCCCAGTGGAAATCCCTGACCGTCATCACGGCAGTTTTCCTAGGTGCACTATTCCTCCCGGTGGGACTTCCCAGATTCGAGACTTCTGTGATGGAATCAATCTACCTGGTACATGACTACGCACGGGAGCATGTTGTGTTCTGCCTGCTTCCCGCTTTCCTCATAGCTGGTGGTATATCGGTGTTCATCCGGGGTGAGGCTGTGATGCGCTACTTGGGCGCAGGGGCGAGAAAAGTGGTCTCGTACGCTGTCGCTTCCGTATCGGGCTCGATCCTGGCGGTCTGCTCGTGTACGGTGCTTCCGCTTTTTGCAGGGATCTACAAACGGGGTGCCGGGATTGGTCCCGCCTCGGCGTTCCTCTACTCTGGCCCGGCCATCAATGTACTGGCAATAATCCTGACAGCCAGGATTCTGGGTCCCGGCCTGGGATTTGCCAGGGCGGTCGGAGCGGTGATGTTCAGCGTGCTGATCGGCCTGCTGATGCAGTGGATATTCCGCCGTAGTGAGGCAGATCGGATGGCGAACATAGTGGAATCGCAGGCGACGCCTGCAGGCAATGAGCCGGTTCATCGCACGGTATTGGTATTCGCTACGCTGATCGCCATACTGATCTTCTCCAACTGGAGTTCACAGGGCGGGAGTTCAGGCCTCTGGTTCGCGGTGTACCGTGGAAAATGGCTCGTAACGGGCATTGCCGCTACGGTGCTCGCGGCTATGCTTGTCAGGTGGCATGGGGTATCTCTCTGGAAGCTCTTCACAACGGCTGCAGTGGTCATAATCCTTGCACTGCTGGTGCCGGGGACACCGATGCTTGGATTCGGTGCCGGTCTCCTTGGTCTGGCTGTGGCGCTGGGTACCACGAAGGGAGAGTCGTCGGACTGGCTGGAGGAAAGCTGGGGATACGCCCGGCAGATTCTCCCCCTCCTCTTCGGAGGCATTCTTGTGGCAGGTTTCCTTCTTGGCAGACCGGGCAGCGAGGGGCTTATCCCTTCGGTCTGGGTGGAAAGGGCTGTAGGAGGTAATTCCCTGTGGGCTAACCTATTTGCCTCGGTTGCAGGAGCTTTCATGTACTTTGCCACCCTCACGGAGGTTCCGATACTTCAGGGGCTTCTCGGTGCTGGCATGGGCAAGGGTCCGGCCCTGGCCCTTCTTCTTGCAGGACCCGCTCTGTCGCTTCCCAACATGCTGGTGATCAGGAGCGTGATGGGCACTCGGAAGACATTCACATACGTACTTCTGGTCGTTGTGATGGCCACCGGATCCGGACTCCTTTACGGCGCGTTTGCCTGATGCATTCACTCACATGATGAAGATGGTGGTAGATGTATGAGAACCATGCAGAAAATCCCTTCCATGATAGTCTGTATTTCATACTTATCCCTGCTATTGACCGGACTTGCTTGCAGGGAGAACGCGGATGATGCCACAATGTCCCAGGCGGAGTCCGTCGGGGTGCAGGAGGGTACTCCAACTCTTCTGGATCTGGGCTCGCTCTCCTGCGTCCCCTGCCAGATGATGGAGGAGGAACTTGCGATCCTGGATGATCTCACCGGGGATCTGCTGACCGTCACTTTCATCGATATTAATCAGGATCCGGACTCCGCGACAGAGTATGGGATCCGCATCATCCCGACGCAGATCTTTCTGGCGCCTGATGGTACTGTTCTGTTTCGCCATGAGGGCTATATGAGCGCCGAACAGATGCTGTCTCGGTGGATCACCCTGGGATATGACGTGTACGTTGCCGAAGATGATACCTATGCTTCGTGAGATATTCATCACCCTGACCGAGTGGCTCAACGCGGCCCCCCTGCTCGCAGTTGCCGCATCTCTGATCTGGGGGATCCTCTCTATCCTTCTGAGCCCATGCCACCTCGTCAGCATCCCTCTCATCGTCGGGTATGTCGAGAGGCAGTCCAAAGCAGCGGGTGGCAGACCCGTAGCACTGTCAGCCCTCTTCTCCACCGGGATGATCCTCGCCATCGCTGTGACCGGGCTGGTCACAGGGCTCCTCGGGAGGATCATCGGTGACATCGGCACGCTAGGCTACGTCGTACTGTCGCTGGCCGTGATCTATGCGGGGCTTTCAATCCCCGGCTGGGTCCCCCTCCCCCTGAACGGAGCGGATACCAGCCGTCATGCCAAGCGGGTTGGCGGTTCCCGCTGGGGAGCTTTTTTACTGGGCATGATCTTCGGCGCAGCCCTGGGGCCCTGTACCTTTGCCTTCATGGCTCCGGTACTTGGCCTGATCCTATCCGTCTCCTCGCAGAACCTGCTTCTGGCGGTCCTGCTGGGGCTGGCCTTCGCAGTGGGGCACGGTGGCGTTGTAGTGCTCGCCGGGGCGCAGACAGGGAGGATTGAAAAGCTGGCCGGGTGGTCCGGTCGGAGCCGAGCCGCACGGAGGGTCAAGACGTTCTGCGGTCTCCTGGTGATATCAGGAGGCATGTACCTTATGCTGAAGGCTTTCCATATCCTCACCTGATCGGATCCATTAATGAACAGAGAAAGGAGTGGAGCATGAAATTGCAAGTACTGGGCATGGGATGCCAGAAATGCAGGAAGCTGTACGAAGGTGTTGAAAAAGCGATCGGCGAACTGGAGCTGCAGGATGTGGAACTAGTGAAGGTGGAGGACCTGAACGATATCGCAGCCATGGGCGCCATGCTGACTCCGGCACTGGCCATGGACGGGAACATAGTGGTCTCCGGCAGGGTCCCCTCTATCGAGGAGATCAAAAAACTTCTTGCAAATCGCTGAGAGGAAAACCGGTAGTGGCGACAGAGGCCAGTGTTAACAAAAGACCCGGCGGACTCGGGTTCTTCGAACGGTGGCTTACCCTGTGGGTAATTCTGTGCATAGGAGCCGGGATTCTCCTGGGGAAGCTGGCCCCGAACCTGGCCTCTACCCTTGACGGATTCTCCATCCGCGCAGGTGGCGCGCCGGTCATCTCCATCCCCATAGCTGTCTGTCTCTTCTTCATGATGTACCCTATCATGGTGAAGATCGACTTCGGAGAGGTTCTCAAGGCAGGGCGCAACACCAGGCCGGTAGGCCTGACCCTCTTTATAAACTGGATGGTGAAACCATTCACCATGCTTGGGATATCCATGCTCTTTCTGGGGGTTCTCTTTCGGGGGTTTATAGGACCCGATGCGATGGACTTGGTGCGGATGCCTGCAGGGCTGGACCTTCCCGTTGGGGCCGTCCACGGGATAGGCACGGTGATACTGGAGAACGGTATGAAGATGCTGCAAGTACCCCTGTGGAGGTCCTACCTCGCAGGATGCATCCTCCTGGGGATCGCTCCATGCACGGCCATGGTCCTTGTATGGGGTTCTCTTGCGAAGGGAAATGACGGACATACACTTGTGATGGTCGCCATCAACTCCCTTACCATGCTCTTCCTCTACGGACCACTGGGTGGATTTCTCCTGGGGGTGGGGAGGCTGCCGGTCCCGTGGGAGGCACTTCTGCTGTCCATCGGTGTTTACGTAGCCCTTCCGCTGTTTGCGGGTTACCTGTCCAGAAAACTCATTGTCCGCACCAAGGGGAGGGAGTGGTTCGACACAAAGTTCCTGCACCTCCTTACCCCGATCACCATCACCGCTCTCCTCGCCACACTCGTCCTCCTCTTCTCCTTCAAGGGCGAGGTCATACTTGAGAATCCACTGACCATCGTCTGGATAGCGGTACCTCTCTTCCTTCAGACGAATCTGATCTTCTGGATCGGCTACCTCCTGGCAAAACGGATGAAGCTCTCCTACGAGGATGCCGCACCCTCAGCGATGATAGGGGCATCCAATCACTTCGAAGTCGCCATTGCAACTGCTGCAATGCTCTTCGGTCTTTCCTCCGGAGCAGCCCTGGCCACAGTGGTGGGTGTTCTCATAGAGGTGCCGGTGATGCTGATGCTGGTTCGCATCAGCATCAGAACACAGTA
>JAOZQW010000227.1 GCA_029932015.1 Candidatus Fermentibacteraceae bacterium | reverse complement strand
TCTGCATGAGCAGCATCATTTCCTTTGAGCCGAGCCAGTACTTCCTGAGCAGGAAATCCTTGTTCTCAGGATAGAGTCTGCAGAAGTCGAGATGATTGCCGGAGATATCCTCCGCCTCCCATGTTGTCAGTGGCCGGCCTGCTCCGGCACCAATGAAGATCGCCGCACCCACCAGGACAGCTGCCACTCCTTTTCGGTTCTTCACGGTCAGCCAGAGGAGAACAGCTGCTATAAGCGACCATGCCAGATATGGAATGAATGCAGGCCTGATGGAAGATGGAACGAGCGAACTGAAACTGCTGTCAGGACCCGTCAGTAGAGAGAAGAGAATATCAGTGCCGTCAGCGTCATTGAAGCGGAGGCCAGGGCTTACGATGTAAAGAACTGAAACCGCAAGCGAGAGAGCAATGAGCAGCCTTGCAGGCTTTGAACGAAGCTTCATCGATAGACCTGCGAGAAGAACAGGCAGTACAGGTGTTAGCATACGCCCGCATGGCGTGGGCAGACTGTGCCAGTCGGCTTGCTTCCATAAGAAGAGAGTAGCAACATAGAGAATGGCAGGAATGCCCAGTATCCGATAAGCGTGAGGGTGATTACGTTTCAGCCCAGGCAGTCCAGCCAGGGCAAGTACTATCCACGGAGCTTTCCAAAGGAGTCCGCTCTCAATATCGATTAGTGAAGAGAGAGCATTGAACAGACTCGAGGGAGATTGCAGGAGAACTTTGAACAGGACTGCTCTTACGAACGGCATGTTACCGTAGCGTACGATGAACAGCCTTCCTGAGAAAGCGAAGAGATCGAGTAGGAGGATACTCAGGAGAACAGCTGCGCTCAGTATGATCGCCAGGTATTTTACCTTGCGGGGTTTGCTGAGTATCCACACAAGGATTAGACCGACTCCGAGCGGAGCGAACCTCACCTTGATAAATGCGAGCAGCACTGTAACGAGGATCATCCAAAGAAGACCGAGTCTTTTCTCCAGGAACATCGCGCCGATACAGAAGACCAGGACTGCAAGCCACTCCGGGTATACGATCCCGAATGTACCGATACCGGGGATGGTCATGACGCCCAGGAAGACAAGAAGCTGCCAACCCCACAGGTTCTCCCGTTTGAGGACTCTCCCCAGGATGAGGGCAGCGACAAATGCTATGATAACATTCATCATACGAACACCTGTCTGCCCCTTCCAGTAGCCGGGGATAAGGAGTCCGGGATATAAGGGCTGATGGTGTCTGACCAGTTTCGAAGGGCTCCCGAAACTGTTGTTCATGTTGCCGAATAGTCCGGTCCCGGGCGAGACGAAGTCCTCGGTTATGGTTGCATAGAAAGGCTCATCATGAACGAAGGGCACCTCAAGGACCACAATGGGCAGTACAGGAATGAGAGCGAGGAGGTATCCGTGCTTTCTTGTCCTGACACATGCGATCAGTCCTGGAATGATCCCCGCAAGAGCCGAGGCCGAAGTGATAAGAGCGGGTACGGGACCAGCCGTCCAGAAGACAGAGATGAGGAGATAGGAAGAGAGCAACAGTGGAGAGTACCGGGGAATCCCTCCCTTGCCGAAGATCAGGCCAGTAAGAAGCCATGCGAAGGGTATGAGCAGACCGAAGGTATCCGGTGAAGGAAGAGACATGAATCGCCAGACAAGAAGTACAGAAGCTCCCCCTGCAATGTGAAACAGAGTTCCGCGGCGAGTTGAGAGCAATGTCCTGAGATCCGTCATATGAGCTAGATCTCGCATTTCACATTAATACTGATCCTATCCGGAGAGAATGGTCTCCACTCTCCGGGCAGAACCACGCTGAAAGGCTCATGGCCTCTGAGGAGAACAGAATCCGTCGCGGTATCCAGGAAGTGATAGGTGTCTCCCTGCTGAATCCACCCTCCCGATGCGCTCTCTGAAGAAAAGGAAGCCGAGACATTCAGGACGAATTGCCTGTCAGGGGGTGTCGGGTAGTAGATCATGACTTTCGGATTGCATCGAGTGACCTGAATGGGCTGATGCCAGTCATATCTCAACCACTGCTTAGCAAGGCGCTCGGTCGACCATTGTCCTGTCATGACAGAGGACGGAGGACCATGGATCAGAACACCAGCAAGAAGGAAGAGACCGCACAGGCCGGATCTCAGGTATCTGCAGTCAAGTACAAGAGCAACAGCACAGCCGAGCAGCACGAAGGTAAGACCAGTCAGCATTCCAGCCGAGGAGAGAAGCAGAAGAGAGATGAAAGGTATTGCACGCTCCCGAATATCGCTGCACAGAATGATCTCCAGGATGCAGGCTACTGCCAGAGACATCATACCGCCTGGACTGTTTCCCATAAGTGCCGAGAGAGCAGCGAGGAACCAAGACAGACCTCCCGTCCTTGAAGGCTGTCGACTCCAGAGCAGACCGCATGCGAGGCAGGACCATGCCAGCGTGTAAAAGGAGAGTCCTCTGAGAAGCAGCATGGAGAGGGAGAGAGCCAGTCCGGGCAGAAATTTCATGCCAATGAACCTATGCCCTGTCGCGGCCAAGGAATTCACAGCCGATCGCCCCCCCCTGCCAGGCCCCATATTCTGCAACGAGATACCTGATGCCGGAACATTATACACATCGGGGACATAAAGGGAAACTCTTGATGAAGATGGGTCCGACCGGCATATACGTAAGATTGACAGAGTATGCTATGGACCGTAATTTTCGCGTGGCTAATGAACCTCCTTCACTGACTGCGGCAGACTGTCTGAAAACCGCCGGTTACGTGTCAGGTCGGGGGGAAGACATACTGCGGAAAGCGTAAGGCATGAATAAGAGTACGAAGCTCGTGCCAGTAATTACACTCTGTCTCTGCTTTCTCGCCTTCATGGTCCTGACCAGAGGTAAAGCCCCGGGAGATGACCTTTCATCTTCGTACATTGCAGGTAGGTTGATCGGAACCGAGCGGGAAGCTCATCTTTACAGTCATGACCCCGAATTCTATCACATCGTTGATGATCCGGTTTTGAACGAGGTCGTCCGTGAGTCACGATTCGCCGGTTTCCTGCATCCATATGTGCAGACACCCCTGTGGGCACTGTTCCTGCGCCCCCTCTGCACGATTACGGACTTTCCGGAGTTCAACCTTATCTTTCTGATCCTTAACATCTCTGCCGTCATTGGCATGGTTCTTCTTACAGCAGAGATGTGGGCGCCGCTATTCAGGAAACCTCTATGGCTTGCCGGATGTCTTATCGTGCTCCCGTTCATGGAACCGCTTCGTTATACGGTCTTCCTGAATCAGACGCATCCCATTTTTCTGTTCATGACGCTGCTTGCAGTGTTTCTGGCGAGGAAAGAACGCTATATCCTGGCCGGACTTGTGCTGGCGCTCGCAGCAGCTGTGAAGATCACCCCCGGTCTCATAGTGCTGTACTGGCTGCTCACGAAGAGATACAGGGCTTCATTGAGTTTTTTCGGCTGGTCTGTCCTCCTCGTCCTGGCCACGATCCTTCTGACTGGTCTTGACACCTCTCTGGCTTACTTTGCGGAGATCCGAAGGATATCCTCAGTTCTTCTGACAGCGTACAACAATCAGTCACTCGCAGCTTTCATCAGCGATCTGTCTGCCGGTGCCAGGGTAGATCTGTTCAGTTGGCGCATGTACAGCCTTTCCCTGGAAGTGAAGGCTGTATCCACAGGGGCGATCCTGCTTACCATTGCAACGCTTGCCCATATGCGGCGCAAGCTCCGCGGTGCGACTGAGGAATACGATAGCATCGCAGTCTGCGCGGTTCTCGTTGCCATGACGGTTTTTACTCCCATTGCATGGAGCCACTACTTCATCATCCTGATAATTCCTCTTATGGTCCTGACAAACCGGGCCATGGAATCGCGGAATTACATGCTCCTGCCTGCGGTCATTCTTGTCGCAGTTCTCAACATTTATCCAGTAGCGATGTCTTCTAGTGAGGCAAGAGCAGATTCCTGCCTTCTTGTGCGCAGTCAGTTCGCTGCCGGGATCATCCTGCTGGCAGTTCTCCTCCGAGAAGCCTATACACTCGCAGTGGACGAGACCGCTGTCTCATTGAATAGTTAAGTCTGCATATACCGGCATGGCCGAGGTGTTGCTTCCGGGGTCGTCGAAGGTCATGGAGCACAATCCGTTTAGCAGGGGAGTACTTATGAAATGCCTATCCACTATCTTTATCGCAATGCTTGTTCTATCTGCCGGCTCGGCGCTTGGCGGCAATATTGATTACCTTACGAATCGTAGCGTAAGCTACTTCAGGAACTTCGCCCGGAACGCTGCCACCGAGGGGGCTGACCTCGTCAGTTACAACCCCGCAGGCCTGATCTTCCTCGAAGAGGGTTTCCATATCAGCTTCGGGAACGAGTTCTTCCTGAAGGATTACACCATCGGTGTGACTCCCTACTGGAATACGGACACTACCGTGACATACGAGTCGAACAAGCCTACTC